>NZ_CAUVFT010000025.1:0-30742 GCF_963551295.1 uncultured Veillonella sp. | reverse complement strand
GTATGAGGGACGTAGCTTATGCAGCTAATGCAAAATTTTCTTCTGCGTTTAAATGTTTTCCCACCGTTTAACGGCCTCATGGAACGCCGACTCGCTATCTATACCACACGCACCCCTGTCGAAACCTTTACATCCCCGTCCGTCGGTTTAATAATTATAAGCCCATTTAATACTGCTGTCAATTATATAGAACCTTCACAATTCAATTCTTTGATAGCTTTACTTAATGTCTGGCACACATAATCAATTTGTTCTCTATTATGTGCAGCTGTAACGGTTAGACGAATTCGACTTTCACCAACAGGAACTGTAGGTGGCCGTATCGCCGTACCTATAATTCCAGCGTTGTATAAATGATTTGATACCGCTAGAGTATCCTCATTGCTACCGATAAGTATTGGAAAAATTGGAGTTTCATTCGTGGCATATATTCCCATAGAATTTAAGCAATCTGCCATATAGTTCACATTGTCTTGTAGTCGCCTTAATACGGATGAATCAGACTCTATGATTTGTAATGCGGCCAAAGCGGCACCTATATCGGCTGGAGACAATGCCGTAGAGAATATAAAACTGCGACTCATATTCACTAGATAATCGATGATAGTACTATTAGCAGCCACATAGCCGCCAACAGCTCCTAGAGATTTGCTCAACGTACCTAGCTGAATATCCACGTCTTTTTCAAGGCCATAATAAGCAGCCGTGCCATGTCCGTTGCCAATAGTTCCCGTCGCATGAGCATCGTCTACCATAAGTAAAGCATGATACTCACGGCTGAGCTCGTAGAGCCTATCTAATGGGGCTATGTCACCGTCCATGCTAAAAACGCCGTCTGTGACAATGAGCTTACGTGCATTACGATCTACTTGTTTAAGTAAAAACTTTAATTCCTCTACATCACAGTGACTGTAGGCTTTTATAGTAGCCTTACTCAATCTACAGCCATCAATAATACTAGCATGATTTAATTCATCGCTAAAGATAATCGTATTTTTATCTGCTATAGCAGAAATAGTACCTACATTTGCCATGTATCCAGTATTAAACACGAGAGCCTTTTCTGTATTCTTAAATTTTGCTAGTTCCTTTTCAAGTTTTGTAAACAAGGGAAATGTACCAGATACAAGACGGGAACCGCCTGAACCAGTACCATATTGTTGAGCCCATTTAACGGCTTCATTTATTACACGTTGATCAAAGGTAAGACCTAAATAATTATTTGACGCCATCATCAAATATTCTTTATCATCTTTTTTAACTCGTACTGCATCTATAGGGCAGTATTCCATTAGAGTACGCAAATTATGGTTATTTATTTTACTATCTAATTGTTCTTGGAAGAATTTATACATACGATCACCACTTAACAAGTACTGGTGCTTTTTCCAAGTACTCAATTACACCTTCCAAATCAACATTCGGCTTAACAAAGAATACACGTCCCCCTAAATTAGAGCCCATTTCCTTCATATTAGGGATGCGATGGTAAACACCTTCACAAGCGACGTAGCCTATTGTGTAATCTGGATCATCAGACCAACATAATTCGCCTACAATCCCTTCTGAAGATTGCACCTTAGATGCCAATACTAAGGCCTCTCTCATATGTTCATTATCTCCTAGTTTATCAGAATCAAAGGAGTCCATATGACTTACGCGAACACCACGATTACCTGCATCCAGGCGCTCACCAGAAATTGCGTCAACTAACATAGCTCCCCGCATAGATGAAACTAGCCTTTTTAATAAAAAAATAGAATTTCTAATAGCTGACTCACTAATATCAGTCCCCTGTAAAAGTTTTACAGCTAATTGATGTGCTTCAGTAACTGTATTTGCCGTATGTTCTTTTACTTTTAAACAATCTATATATGTAATTGTTTCCGACGGAATTAAGTCCACTGTAATATTAATAAAATCAGCAGTCCCTTTACTGTGATGCAAAGCTCGTTCGACTAAAGACTGGGCTATAAATCCAACTTGATTTAAGGGCACCATGCGTTCTGCACCAGAAATATGGTGGCCCCCGTTTTCATGGGGACCACCTTGAGCTGCGCGCATACGCACACTATATAATTCATCCATATTATGATACCTTACCTTTAACTACATTACTTTGAGGTACTTGGTTGTGAATTTTATGGAATACTTTCACAAATACTGGTGCCATAATTACTGTAAAGATCATACCTGGAACTGCGAGAGCTATCATAGGTAATGCCGCCTTACCAACATATAAAGACAAAGATAATCGCGCTAAAGCAGATGCAATTGGACCAGAAATCATGATACCAATCATATGGTTTTGACACATCCAAAGAATAAGACCTACGATGAGACGGAATTGCATGGCAATCATAACATTAAGAATAGATTGTGTTCCTAATGCTAATCCAATCAAACTAGATAAACATCCACTAATAATATACTTTTTGAATCCAAATACCGCACATATAGCTACCGCTAACGGCGCAGACAGTTGAAACTCTATGCCAGGAATAATATTAGGTATTTTAATTGCCCCTAATACTGTAATCATAGCCGTTAAGATAGCAACTTCTGTAATGTACCGAATATTCTGATTCATAATGTATCTCCTCTACCTAGAAAATGTCAACTACAAACATCTCTTATTGTTTACATTATAAATTCTCCTTGTATTTTTATCAACTTATATTTTTTATCTAGTTAACAAATATATAATAAGATTTATTAAAAGCCCCCCTCACAGTATCTAATAAATAAACAAAAGAGGAATCATGTCCTATTAACTTGATTCCTCTTTATAATTTAATATTTTTGCTGTTCTTTTATTCGCTTAGCAATATCGCGCTTAGCATCACGTTCTGCCATATCTTGACGCTTATCATATAATTTCTTACCAGTTACTAGACCTACAGTAACCTTGACATAACCGTGACTGAAATGAAAGTTAAGTGGTACTAAAGAAAACCCCTTCTCCTTAACTTGGGCAAGTAACTTATTGATTTCAGATTTATGCATTAATAACTTACGTGTCCGCTCTGGTTCATGGTTAAAGCGATTTCCTTGTTCATATGGGCTAATATGAACGCCATACAACAAGAGCTCCCCTTTATCTATACGACAAAAGCTATCTTTAAGATTAAGCTTACCTTGGCGGATAGATTTTATTTCTGTTCCTGTTAAAGCAATGCCAGCTTCATAGGTTTCATGAATATGAAAATCATGACGCGCCTTACGATTATCAGCAATAAGCGATGGGCTAGTTTTCTTTGCCATATTTCCCTCTATCGTTTACGTTTACTTTTAGATTTTTTGGATTGACTACGTTTTGTAGCTTTATTCGACTTCTTGCGACTCGATTTGCCTTTTTTAGATTTTTTGCTGAAAGCATCATATCTAGAATGTCCAGTTTTTGAATCATCTCGTCTAGACGATTTTCTACCGCTTTTTCGGGATGATTTACGATCCCTAGAACTGCCAAAACCATCACGACTATTAGAATAATCAGAACCACTATTCAATTGTTCTTGGATAGCCATCAGGTTATCTACTTCACCAAGGACAAAATCGATTTGTTTCTTTTCTACATCGGCTTTTACAAGTGTAACAGTAACCTTTTCACCTAAGTGATATGTTTTACCTGTACGCTTACCAACAAGGACAAAGTGTTCTTCATCAAAGAAATAGTAATCATCGTTCATCATGCTAATATGCACGAGACCGTCAATACCATTCTCTAATTCTACAAACATTCCAAAGGATGTTATGCTCGCAATAGTACCTTCAAAAACTTCGCCTACAAAGGGAACCATGTATTGAGTCTTCTTAAGATCTGTAGTTTCACGTTCCGCTTCGGTTGCTACTTGTTCTTGTATGGAAGAATGTTCCACAGCACCTGCCAAGAAGGCTTCATCTACATCTCGTTTAGAGTATCCACCTTTCCAATGCATATCCGCTTTTAAAAGACGATGCACCATCAAGTCCGGATAACGTCTAATGGGAGATGTGAAATGCGTATAGCATGTAGACGCTAAGCCAAAATGGCCAACATTTTCAATGCTATATTTTGCTTGCTGCATGGAGCGTAAGGTCATAATTTGAGCCACTTGCTCTATATCTTGTCCCTTCACCACATCAAGAATTTTTTGGAAATCTCGTGGCGTTACGCCATCAGCACTGAGGACGAGATTTTGACCTAAATAATTTAATACCTTTTGGAATAAATCCAATTTCTCTTCACTTGGATTTTCATGAATACGATATACCGATGTACGTTCAGTATCTTTCAAATGTGTTGCTACCGTTTCATTAGCAATGAGCATACATTCTTCGATAAGACGCTCTGCCATAGTTCGATCGCGTTTTACAATACGCAACGGTGTACCGTCGAGATCAAGTAATACCTTATACTCAGGAAAATCAAAGTCTAATGCCCCTCTACGACGACGCATCCGATTTAAAATCTTTGAAATCTCTGCTAAATCGCGAAGCATAGGTATAAAATCTACTAAATCGTCAGGAATAATATTTTCTTCAAGCGCTTTATAAACTTCCTTATAACTGCAGCGACGTCCTACGTGGATAATAGATGGACGAATACGATAATTAACAACTGTACCCGAATCATCAATCTCCATCATACACGTCATAGCATAGCGGTCCTCATGTGCATTTAAGCTACAAATACCATTCGATAATACCTCTGGCAACATTGGTACCACTCGGTCCACCAAATAAACAGAAGTACCACGCTTATACGCTTCATTATCAATAGGCTGACCAGAAGTGACATAATGACTAACGTCCGCAATATGTACACCTAGTTCGTAATTACCATTTGGTAATTTGCGACCACTTACAGCGTCATCAAGATCTTTTGCATCTTCTCCGTCAATAGTTACCATTTGTAAGTCTCTAAGGTCCCATCGTTTTGGATCCTCATGGATAACAGTATCTATCTTCTTACTAGCCTTAATAACCTCTTCAGGGAAGGCAAAAGGAATCTTATGGTTAGCCATAATACAGTTAATATCTAGGCCTACATCCCCCTTATAACCTAGAATTTCTGTAATAATCCCTTCAGGCTTTTTGTCGCCTTCAGGCCATTTTGTAATTTTTACTAAAACTTTAGCGCCACTACGAGCATCTAAAGTATTTTTTAAGTCCACAAAAACATCAGTACCAATGCGTTCATCATCAGGTACAACAAAGCCAAAATTTTGTTGTCTATCGTAGGTACCCACAATAGTTTCGTTGGCACGCTCAATAACATCAACGATGATGCCTTCACGTTTATGCTTAGTATAATCTGATGGTACAATGCGAACACGTACCTTATCATTATGCATAGCAGTTCCTTTATTTTGTTCTGCTACATAAATATCTTCATCATCCAGCATGATGACAAATCCATAAGATTTACGATATCCTTTGTAGATACCTTCATATTCTTCATGCTGTTGATCTTCATACCGATATACATCTGGTCGAGATGAACTTAATACGCCTTCACGGGCGAGCATTTTTGCAGATCGAATAAACATTTCAAGATCTTTGCCACCTCGAATACGATAATCCATTGCTGCATCCTCAATATGGTATGCATGTGGTTGTATAGATTTATAAAAGTCCAATACCTTCTTCTTCAAGTCTGCACCCCCTTATTAGGATTAAAAAATAAAAAGCCTGCAATGCAGGCTTTCATCATTAGAATTGATTAATCATTGCCCCTAACACTAAGCTCAACACAGCAAAGATAATCCCCAATATAATCGTACATTTAGATAAGAAAGCATCTAAACCGCGTTGCTTACCACCAAAAGAAGAATCTGCTGCACCAGAAACAGCACCGCCCATGCCTGCGTTTTTGCTATTTTGTGCAACAACTACTACAATTAATAAAATAGATACGATTACTTCTACAATCATTAAGAAATTTGTCACGACTGTCATCCTTCCTGTGATGCTCTATGCGAGCCCAATACACGATGTTCTAAATACTTCTCTAATTTACGTTTTACCCTTTGTAGCGCATTATCAATAGATTTAATACTACGATCTGTGACCTCAGCCATTTCTTGATAGGAACGTCCATCAAGGTATCCTTCCAAGACTTCCCATTCGAGATCACTTAAAATATGGCCAATATTGCGCTCAATATCATCTAATTCCTCTTGACTGATAATGAGGTCTTCAGGATTTGTAATCTTTGTTGAAGATAGCATTTCAATCAATGTACGCTCAGAGTCCTCTGTATACACCGGTTTATTTAAGGATATATAGGAGTTCAAAGGCGCATGTTTTTGTCTTGTAGCCGATTTAATGGCTGTAATAATTTGTCTAGTTATACAAAGTTCCGCAAAGGCTCTAAAAGACGCTAATTTATCATGTTTAAAATCTCGCGTCGCCTTATAGAGTCCAATCATCCCTTCTTGGATGATATCCTCTCGATCGGCACCTACCAAAAAATAGGAGCGAGCCTTAGCTCGAACAAAGTTCTTATATTTATTAACAATATAATCGATTGCAAACTCATTTTGCTCTTCCTGAGCTATGACCACAACTTGCTCATCGGTCATTTCCTTGAAATTGTAATCGGACTTGCGTGTATGAATCATTTTCATAAGCTCCTCCTTACAATTGAGCGAGAAAAACCAATATATTCATTATACTGGAACAGTATATGATTTTCAACTATCAATGACCTCGACGCAATTTCTCAAGCTTTTCAGCCACTTCAGGAGATAATAAACCTCCCACTTCATTACGACGCACTGAAAATTGATCACGTCTATGTTCATGAGCGTATTGTAATCGCTCCTCTTCCTTAGCAATACGAATCATATTTTGCAACTCACGAGCAGGAATACGCAACCCTCCAGAGCCTAGAATTTGATTTTGTTCTGCTCCATCAGAGGTTACAACATATACATTAGTATATTTGCCTTTACGTAAAAATACCTCTCGTTCAATAAAGGAATCCGCCGTTTCTCCATCCTCAGTATACACTTCAATGAATCCATTTGTAATGGATTCAATAGAGCCTCCAGATTTTGTATATTTACCGTCAAACACAAGGATTACTTCATAGCCCTTGAATTTCCCATAATTTAACAATCTATCTCGAAGTTCCATTCTCGCATGCTCTAAGGACTCATGAGCCAGCTTCTTCAAATGAGTCCATGCAAAAATTACATTGTATCCGTCTACAATTAAGATATCTTTCAGCATAGTTATTTCGCTTGGCGTTGACGTACCGCCTCATACATAAGAACTGCAGCTGCAACAGATGCATTCAAAGAATTCAAATTTCCATACATAGGAATTGTTACAAGGAAATCACAAGCTTCTTTTACAACGCGACTAATCCCCTTACCTTCATTACCAATGACGATAACCGTAGGAATTGTCATATCAGCTTCATACAAGGTACGATCGCCTTCCATATGAGCCCCCATTACCCAAAACCCTTGTTTTTGAAGTTGTTTAATGGTTTGCGCTACATTGCCAATTTGTACAAGTGGAATTTGTTCAATAGCACCTGCAGATGTCTTTGCAACAGTAGCATTAATAGGCGCATTATGTCGTTTAGGAATAAGTACAGCCGTCGCTCCCACACATTCAGCAGTACGAATGATGGCTCCCATATTATGTGGGTCTTCAACACCATCCGTTAAGATGAGTAAAGGAACCTCATGTGTTGTTTCTTGTAATACCTCTCCCAATTCTTTAAATTGAACGGCCGATACAAGAGCTATAACCCCTTGATGTGGTACCTCAAAATCGTACTTATTCATCTGCTTAACTGGTGTTGGTCTAACTTCAATCCCTTGAGATTTAGCAAGACCTACAATATCAGCTAGCCCTGTTTTTACCTTATCTTCGCTGACCAAAATACGTTGAATAGAACGACCACTTTTAAGAGCTTCTTTAACCGCATTGCGACCTACAATATAATTATCCATACTACATACCTCGTAGAGTTATAGAAAAGGCTTGCCCCATAATATGCTGTAAGCGCTCCTCTTGGCGCGTTTCGTAAAGAAATCCTAGTACTGCTTCAAAGGCCGTACTACTGCGATATTCTTGAACAGTACTACTTTTAGGCACATTTACATTACTATTTCTAGCACGGCGTGCAATAGCTTGTTCTTCTTCTGTAAAAGTATCTTCTATTTCTAACAATACTTTCGCCTGTGATTTAGCACAAATAAATTCAGTAACAATTGTATGCAATATCTGTACCTTTGTGATATTCATTTGCACCACGCGTTCACGCACATACATGGAGTATACTGCATCACCGATATATGCTAGCATAACTGCATCAGCACTTAAGCACTCCTCTATTGTTCGTTTGCGCAAACGAAGCGGCTCTTCTTCAAGAGCCGTTAGTTTCTTTATCGCTTCATTCTTTAAGAATTGAAATTGTTTAAACTTCACGTTTTTTCCACCGTGCACCTTGAGGAGAGTCCTCAATGGTAATACCAATCTCAGCTAATCGATCGCGGATACAATCAGCTAATGCCCATTGTTTTTGTTCGCGACAAGCTTGACGTACAGAAAGAATAACTTGCATTAATTCTTCGTATTCAGCAGCATTGGCGCCCGTGTTGCCTTCCCAAGCTTTTTCGAGAACGCCAATAACATCTGTCATAAATTTGAAAATGCGTTTTACTTCAGCAATTGCCTCTTGGCAAACAACGCCTTCTCTACTTGTTACTGCTTGATAATAAATATTTATTTCCTTTGCGAGACCAAACATGCTAGATGTTGCTAAAGCCGTGTTGAAGTCATCGCTCATGGCAACCTCAAATTCTTCTTCGTATTCTTTCGCTTTTTCTAATAAACGTTGAGCTTCATCACATGCACCTGGTTCACATTTTTCAAGATAAAGAAGATTTTCAATAGCTGTGCTTAACCGTTCCAAAGATTTATTAGCTTCTTCTAAACGCTCATCAGAGAAATCTAATGGGCTACGGTAATGCGTGCTCAATAAGAAGTAACGCAATGCATCAGGACTATATTGTTCTAAAATATCTTTTACCAAAAAGAAATTATTCAAGGACTTAGACATTTTTTCAGAATTAATAGTGATAAAACCATTATGCAACCAGTAGCGCACTGCTGGATGTTGACCAGAGCAACCTTCTGATTGAGCAATTTCATTTTCGTGATGTGGGAAAATCAAATCACTACCACCGCCATGGAAGTCAAATTCTGTACCTAAATATTTTTGGCTCATAGCAGAACATTCAATGTGCCAACCTGGACGACCATTCCCCCATGGGCTTTCCCAATAAGGTTCACCAGGTTTTGCTGCTTTCCACAAAGCAAAGTCCATAGGATTCTTCTTACGACCATCTACTTCGATACGTGCGCCTGCTTCCATATCGTCTAATGTACGACCAGATAACTCACCATAATGTTCAAATTTCTCTACACTATAATATACATCGCCATCAAGTTCATAGGCATAGCCCTTGTCAATCAATGTTTGAATCATAGCAATGATATCATCAATATGTGTAGATACACGTGGATAAATGTCTGCACGTTGTACACCAAGCGCATCCATTACTTCAAAATAGCTATCAATATAACGGTTTGCAATGGTGTCCCAAGATACACCTTCACCATTAGATGTGTTGATGATTTTATCATCCACATCAGTAAAGTTTTGTACATATGTTACTTTATAGCCTACATGTTTCATATAGCGACGAATTACGTCCCAAGTTACGAAAGGACGTGCATTGCCAATATGAGGATGATTATATGGTGTAACACCACACACATACATTTTAGCCTCGCCTGGTGTTACAGGATTGAATACCTCTTTTTGGCGCGTCATAGTATTATAAACAGTAATTTCTCTCATCGTTACCGATGCCTCCATTTTTGTAAAATAAAAAAGACCTCTCATCTCATACAGAGACGATGGTCCGCGGTTCCACTCTGTTAGGCACCAACAGTGGTACCCTCTCATCGCATAACGGCGCGTCACCGGACAAACCTACCTATAATCGGAGTGTCAGCTCGTGAATGCATTTCATCTACCTATCCATGAACCCTCCCACCATCGGTTCTCGCTAAAAAGTTAGTTGTAGAGTACTTCTTTCAGTCTCAGCTATTATTATATAATCTATATTTATATATAAAATTATTCTACCAATAATGCTATAGAATGTCAATAATTATAAGAAAAATCCTCATCTTTCAAATGTATCTATTAGTCTATCATACATGCGTATTTTAGCCAACTTAATTAGAAATGATGAGGATTAATATTATGCGTTTTCTAACTTTTCTTGATCATCATGTTTACGGCAAATCCCCGCAAAGATAGAACCCGTAAAGTTATGAATAATGGAAAATACTGCACCTGCTACCGCAGCTTGTGGTGTAAAGTGTTTAAGCGCTAAAGATACGGATAATGCAGAGTTTTGCATAGCCACTTCGATTTGCATAGCACGACGAGATGACACATCAATACTGAGGGCTTTACATACCAAGTATGTCACAACATAACCACTCAAATTTTGTACTAAACATGCTACAAAGATAATGAAACCAGTTTCGGCAATTTGCTTCTGGTTAACTGCAGTTACAGCTGCCAAAATAAGCAATACTGCGATAGCTGCAATTGTTGGACATACAGATTTTACAGGTTCAATTTTTGCGCCAATAAAGTAATTCAATACAATTCCTAAAATAATTGGTACCAACACAATTTTTACAATAGATATAAACATTGGCATAAATTGAATTTCAATAGAAGATGTTGCACCTGCATATAATACGACAAATAAAGGCGTTAAAATAGGTGCCAATAATGTAGATACAGTCGTTGCTGATACGGATAAAGGAACATTACCATTTGCAAGGAAGGTCATTACATTAGAAGCAGTACCTCCAGGACATGCACCTAACAAGATAAAACCAATCCCAACTTCTGGTGGAAAATTAAATGCTAAGGCTACTAAGAAACCTGCTAATGGCATCCATAAGAATTGGATTACGGATACAAGAATAACCTTCATTGGTTGCTTAAATACATCAATAAAGACTTGAGCTGTTAATGTTAACCCCATCGCAAACATAACAAACTGTAGCATGTAAGCAATATAAGGAGTCATCCAAGAAAATACTGCAGGTAGCATATATGCTAAAACAGCCATCAATAGTACTATCCATGATAGATAACTATTGAATAAGTGATTAATAGAACGAATAACACTCATAAAAACACTCGCTTTCATAATAAATCAAAATTTAATACGCCGATTATTATAGCATTTCTATAGAATATTAACAACATATACAAAAAGAGTTCACATAACACCTGTTACGTGAACTCCTTTGATTAATTGATAAAATTTATTTTGTTAATGCACCTACATTATCTAAACGATGTAAGCACTTTTCTTTACCAAGTAATGTGACAATATTATTCAAATCTGGACCATGCATTTGACCTGTTAAAGCTACACGAATTGGCATAAATACGAATTTACCTTTTAAAGAGGTTTCTTTCATTACCGCCTTGATTGTTGCTTTTACAACTTCAGGTGTAATTTCATCAAGTTCAGCCAATGCATTCCGGAAAGCGCCGAGAACTGTTGGGGCTGTTTCTTCCTTCAATACAGCACGCAACTCCTCTTCATGCCCCTCTTCAAGGAATACTGTTTCGCCCATAAACAAACCTACATGATCTTTAATTTGAGCACCATAGCTAATATGATCACGGAATGTAGAGCATAACAATGTCAACCAATCGATATCAACTTGATTCAAGCTATCTGGAGCTAAACCAACCTCTTTCAAATGTGGTAAACAAAGGTGGAATAACTCTTCATCACTCAAATTCTTCATGTAGTGGAAATTTATATGGTTTAACTTATCAATATCAAATACAGCAGGATTTTTCGCTACCCGATCCATAGAGAAAGCCTGAATCAATTCATCTTGTGTGAAGAATTCTTCTTCACCTTCAGGAGCCCAACCAAGAAGTGCCAAGAAGTTTACAAGTGCTTCTGGCAAATAACCTAATTGTTTGTATTGTTCAACAGAAGTAGCACCATGACGTTTAGACATTTTCTTGTAGTCTTTACCAAGAATTAAGGAAATATGACCAAACTTAGGAACTTCCCAGCCAAGAGCTTCATATATGGCCATTTGTCGAGGTGTATTGGATAGATGTTCTTCTGCACGAATAACGTGAGTAATCCCCATCATATGATCGTCCATTACTACGGCAAAATTATATACAGGAATGCCATCAGATTTTACAATTACAAAATCACCAACACCATTAGATTCAAAGGATACATGCCCACGTACCATATCATCAAAAGCATATGTTTTATTCAACGGTACACGCAAACGAATTGTAGGTTTACGACCTTCTGCAATGTATTTAGCCTTTGTCTCTTCATCTAAGTGTTCACAATGACCGTTGTATTTCGGTGTTTCCCCACGCTCCATTTGATTTTGACGCACCGCATCTAACTCTTCAGGGGTGCAATAACACTCATAAGCTTTACCTTCATCCAATAAGCGTTGTGTTACTTTTTTATATAAATCAAGACGTTCTGTTTGACGGTAAGGACCATTATTACCACCTACATCAATGCCTTCATCCCAGTTCATGCCAAGCCATTGTAAGGAAGCCTTAATATTCTCTTCACTTTCACGTGTAGAACGAGTTAAATCCGTATCTTCAATGCGCAACACAAATGTGCCTTTTTCCTTACGTGCTAATAACCAGTTAAACAAAGCAGAACGAGCACCACCAATATGGAATGGACCCGTAGGGCTTGGAGCAAAACGAACTTTCATGGAACTCATGATTAAATCTCTCCTTCATATACAGAAACGACAGCTTGTGCAGCAATACCTTCGCGGCGCCCAATGGCACCTAGCATTTCATTCGTTGTCGCTTTAATACTAATGCGATCTAATGGTATCTCTAATATAGACTGTAAATTAGCCTTCATCATATCGATGTGAGGCTTTAATTTAGGTGTCTCAGAAATAACCATAATATCAATATTATAGGCTTGTAACCCACGTTCTTTCAATAAGGAATTTACTTTTTCTAATAAAAGCATGCTAGAAATCCCTTTATACTGGTCATCTTCAGGTGGAAAATAGTATCCGATATCCCGTAAACCTGCAGCACCCAACATGGCATCCATCAAGGCATGAATAAGAACATCCGCATCGGAGTGACCATCAGGGCCAAGGTCAGATTCTATATGAACACCACCTAAGATACAAGGACGACCTGCTTTTAATTGATGAATATCATAACCAAATCCAACGCGCATACGTTTATCCTCAATTCCTAAATATCGTTTAGCTACTGCAATATCATTTGGTGTTGTCACTTTAATATTACAATAATTTCCTTCAACTATATGTACAGGCTTACCTACATACTCAACTAATGATACATCATCAGTACCAAGATATTTTGTTTCATATGCCGCTTGATGAGCCTCTGCAAATAATTCTTTTTGAAAGCCTTGTGGAGTTTGAATTTGGTATAGTTCACTGCGCTGTAATGTTTCTAGAACATTATGGTCCGTATCAACTCGTTTAATCGTATCCGTAGCAGGAACCCCAACGGTAGCAGCTCCATGTTCTACTGCAGCGCTAACAACAGCATCAAACAGCTCCGTTGATGCTAATGGGCGTGCCCCATCGTGAACAAGAACAATATTACTTATATCTGCAACAAATTTAAGGCCACATGCTACAGAGTCTTGACGCTCTTTTCCACCAAGTACTATCTGAACTGGAACAGTCAAATCCAACTCTTGTAAATGTTTTGTCATATACTCTTGTTCACCTTCGGCTACAACAAGAATAATCTCTTTCAAGCCATCAACATTTGCTACATTTTGCAATGTACGCTGAATGATGGAGAATCGTCCCAAAGGGATAAATATCTTATTTTCTTTGTACCCCATGCGACGCCCTGCACCTGCGGCGAGAACAATACAACTAATTACCTTGTCCATTTTGTCCTCCATCTACACGAGCAAAGATCATGCGACCTGCACTCGTTTGTAATATGGATGTAACCATAACCTCCACATTTTGACCAACATAAGGCTTACCATCCTCTACGACAATCATCGTACCATCATCAAGATACGCTACACCTTGGTGTACTTCCTTACCTTCTTTCATGATTTGTACGCGAATCCACTCACCTGCAATAAGAGCTGGTTTTAATACATTCGCCAATTCATTGAGGTTAAGAACTTCAATACCTTGTACACGAGCCACCTTGTTCAAGTTAAAATCGTTAGTCATCAATTTCCATTGCTTATCTAAAGCAAGTCGCATAAGTTTTGAATCAACTTCTACAAGATCATCATAATCATCTTCAACAATTTCTATAGCTACCTTATTGGCATCTTGCATATCTTTTAAAATATCAAGACCACGTCGACCACGATTGCGTTTCGTAGCATCCGCAGAGTCAGAAATTACCTGTAACTCATTTAATACAAATAGTGGTACCATAAGAGGCCCTTCAATAAAGCCTGTAGCACATAGTTCTTTGATACGACCGTCAATAATAACTGAAGTATCTAGTAATTTTGGCGTACTAGAGGATTTATCTAATTTATGAGTTGAAAACATTTTAAAACGACTTGTTTTTTTAGTACCGTCTCCTCCCCATTGTTGTACGTAGTTATTGTACATTTCGGGGCCTTTACGAGCCATGATTTTAAGTCCACTATATCCAAAAATAGCACTCAGAATTATAGGAATATAAGGTCCTATAATAGGCACTTGATTGAATGCAACACCAATTAAATTTGCAATAATAAGACCGAATAATAAACCGATGGTGCCTGCAATCAATTCTTGATTTGGAATATGAGTAAGAATACGCTCTAATCGTTTAGCAATTACTAAACCTTGTTTCAAAATAAATGAGGAAATCAAATAGCCAATAATAAGGCCTAACAATGTACCAACAATTAATACTGCAATGCGTGCAATTGTTAATGACATATCCCCAAAGGATTCAAATTGAGAGACTAAATATGGATCGATAATAGGTGCTAAGCTATCCATCCCCACATAAGCTGCTGTACCTACTAGGATGGCTATTACATAGCGCAAAATCCGATAAATCATGAATTCACCTCCTAATTATGAAAATACGAGCTGCATCGCCTCTTGTATAGATTTGACGCCTCTAATTTTGATAGAACTATCATTATCCTTAATTTGCTTATAATTGCCGTCAGGAATAATAAACTTTTTAAAGCCTAATTTCTTAGCTTCATTAATACGCTGTTCAATGCGAGGAATACTGCGAACATTTCCAGTTAAGCCCACTTCACCTAAAATTACCATATCTGTTGGAACGATTCGATTTTTTAGGTTTGACACAATGGCAACCGCCATAGATAAATCACAAGCAGGTTCATTTACCTTGAGACCACCGATAACATTTACATATACATCTTTATTACCTAATGTAAAGCCACAGCGTTTTTCTAAAACAGCCAATAATACGATTAATCGATTGAGATCGTAACCTATCGCCGTGCGTCGTGGCATACCAAAGGACGTAGTAACGACTAAGCTTTGTACCTCTACTAAGATGGGACGAACCCCTTCAAGGTAAATCATGACGGCACTGCCGCTTTCTTCATCGGAACGCTCGGCTAAAAGAGAAGCGGACGGATTGGACAATTCCTGTAACCCTTCCTCTACCATAGCAAAAATGCCTGTTTCTGATGTAGAGCCAAAACGGTTTTTAATAGACCGTAATATACGGAATTGATAGGAACGCTCCCCTTCAAAGTAAAGCACTACGTCTACCATATGTTCTAACATACGTGGACCAGCGATATTGCCCTCTTTCGTTACATGCCCAATGATAACGGTTGGAATATTTCGTTCTTTACAGAAGCGAAGTAGGCGAGATGTACATTCACGAACTTGACTTACACTGCCTGGTGCAGCATCTATATCTCCCGTATACATAGTTTGAATAGAATCAATGACTAGTAAGGATGGAGTCATTGCATCGGCCTGCTCTAATATATGATCTAAATCTGTATCTGCAATAACTTGTAACCGTTCACTATTGATATGCAGTCGCTCTGCTCGAAGCTTAAGTTGTAACTGAGACTCTTCACCAGATGCATAAAGAACAGCACCTACTGTATCGGCTACCTTCTGAGACACCTGTAGTAACAAAGTAGATTTACCAATGCCAGGATCGCCACCTAAAAGCATAAGTGCACCAGGTACTATTCCACCACCTAATACTCGGTCAATTTCACCAAAGGTTGTGGATATACGTGCAATAGAAGAGATTTCAATATCTGGCAAGGCCGTAGGCTTCGTTGATTGGTTTCCTACACCACGAGAAGGTGTGCGGCTATGTTTAGTTTCTTTAATGATTTCTTCAACTAATGTATTCCATTCACCACATTGTGGACAACGGCCCATCCATTTAGAGGATTCAGCCCCACAATTTTGACAGAAGAATACTGATTTCGCTTTTGCCATAATACCTCAAAACTTTTAAAAAGAAAGGTCATGAATGATAACCATTCATGACCTTTTATGCATAATTTTACTACATGGTTAACTATCATCATTCTATAGTATACCATTTAACTTATATTTTTTATATGAAAGGTAGTCATCAACTGTATAATTTGTATTTTTTATCATATTGATACAACAAGATCATTATCCTTTGCATCTACTTTAATTATTTTGCCTTCTTTTGCATCTCCTTTCAAAATAAGATCCGACACTGGGTCCTCAATTAAACGTTGAATAGCACGTTTTAATGGTCGAGCCCCCATTGTAAAATCAGAGCCTTCCTTAACGAGTAATTTCATAGCCTCTGTAGTGATTTCTAAGTGCAAATCACGTTCTTCAAGGCGTTTTGTAACATCGCTCATCAAGATGGTTACAATTTCTTTTAAGTCCTCTTCTGTTAACGGATGGAACACAATCATTTCGTCAATACGATTTAAAAACTCAGGTCTAAAATGACGTTTCACCGCATCCATTACCGACTTCTTAGCCTCTTTAAAATCAATTCCTTTATTTTCATCTACATTAGAATCAGCCTTTTTAGCTGCTAAGAAACCAAGTTCTGGAGAGTTCTTATGTAAAGCTTTAGCACCTAAATTACTTGTCATGATTATAACTGTATTTCTGAAATCTACAGTTCTACCTTGACTATCAGTAAGACGACCATCATCAAGAACTTGTAACAAGATATTAAAGAAATCTGCATGCGCCTTTTCCACTTCATCGAGGAGAATAACGCTATATGGTTTGCGACGTACCGCATCTGTTAACTGACCACCCTCTTCATAACCTACATAGCCTGGAGGTGCCCCGACTAAGCGAGATACAGTATGTTTTTCCATATATTCAGACATATCAAGTCGAATCATAGCAGATTCATTGCCGAACAAGGAGGATGCAAGTGCTCTAGCTAGCTCAGTTTTCCCCACTCCTGTTGGCCCAAGGAACAAAAATGAACCTATAGGACGTTTTGGGTCTTTTAATCCAGCCCTTGCACGGCGTACAGCTTTAGCTACAGCGGTAACAGCCTCATCTTGACCTACTACGCGTTTATGAAGTTCTTCTTCTAAATGAAGTAAGGTTTCAGACTCTTCTTCTGCAATTTTAGCTACTGGAATGCCTGTCCATTGCGCTACTACAGTAGCTATATCTTCCTCTGTTACTATTAACTTTTGATCGCTTTTTTCTTTAGCGACAGATTTTTTATCACCAATTTCTTTTAAAAGTGATTTTTCTTCATCGCGAAGCTTTGCAGCCTTTTCAAAATCTTGAGACGTAACAGCAGCTTCTTTTTCTTTCTTAACTGTATTGAGGCGATCCTCTAACGCCTTAACATCAGGTGCTGCAGAAAATACTTTCATACGAACTTTAGATGCAGCTTCATCTACTACATCAATAGCCTTATCAGGCAAGAATCTATCTGTAATATATCGGTTAGATAAGGATACAGCCGCTTTTAATGCTTCATCTGTAATCTTAGCCTTATGAAAGGCTTCGTACCGATCTCTTAAACCCTTCAAAATTTCAAGAGCATCCTCTTCGTTGGGCTCTCCTACTTGAACAGGTTGAAAACGACGCTCTAGAGCGGCATCTTTTTCTATATGCTTCTTATATTCATCGAGTGTTGTGGCACCGATAACTTGGAATTCACCACGTGCCAAAGCAGGCTTTAAGATATTCGCTGCATCCATAGCACCTTCAGTAGCACCTGCCCCAACCAATGTATGAATTTCATCTATAAAGATAATCATATCATCATGTTGTTGTACTTCATCGATTGCTTTTTTCAACCGTTCTTCAAATTCACCACGGTACTTGGCACCCGCTAACATAGAACCGATACTAATAGAAATAATGCGTTTATTACGTAAAATCTCCGGTACATTACCAGTCACAATGCGCTGTGCCAATCCTTCAGCAATAGCTGTTTTACCTACACCTGGTTCACCGATAAGAACAGGATTATTTTTAGTTCTACGACTAAGAATTTGAATGACTCGTTGAATCTCTGTATCGCGACCAATAACAGGATCAATCTTACCTTGTTTAGCAGACTCATTAAGATCGGTTGCAAAATCAGACAACTCACCTAAATCATTGTTGCTATTTAATCCCTCTTGACCACCATTGTTGCTGCCTTTATTCGAGCCAAGAATACTGCGAATTGCTTCTACTACGTCATTACTACGTATATTCATAGCTCGTAAAATAGCAACGGCAACGCCGCTACCATCACTAAGTAGGCCCAATAAAATATGCTCAGTACCAACGTAGTTGTGATTCATGTGATTTGCTACTTGAATAGCAAGCTCAAGTACATGTTTAACGCGAGGTGTCATATATATTGATGTTGCCTTTTTATTACCACGACCTACATGTCGTTCTACAGCTTCAAAAATATCTTCTGTAACAAGACCAAGCTCTTCTAATGCTTTAGCGGCTACCCCATTTTTAACCTTTGTAAGGCCGATGAGTACGTGTTCAGTACCGACATAGTCATGTCCTAACTCCAAAGCAGCCTCTTGAGCTAACGAAAGAACACGCTGTGCATCGTCTGTAAACCGTTGCATCATAATATCACCTCATCTATCTATGTAAATTGTAATTGTTTCTCTTCAAATATATATAAACAATGGTCAAATAACCATTGGAATATCAAAAACTGATATTAAACCCATTAATCTATTATGCTATCTAGTATATATATCTACTATTTCTTACAAATCTCTTAATAGTTAAACTAAAAAATTATATAAATCAAGCTATACAAAATAAATAATCATGCACTGATTTTTTATTTGCTTATATTATTTTGAAAGTTTTTGACGTATCACTTTTGCACGATAGCTATCTCGATCAGCATCTGTCAAATTTTCATTTCCTAAGTATTTACAGAGAAAGTTTGGTCTAGTTATAGCAACAAGCTCATTAAAAGTATCCTTACCCCAAGAAGGTAATATTTCTAAATCTACACCTAATTGAATATCACTAAGCTTACTAAGTGCCTCTTTACCGTTTACACGTCGTGCATATTGTAAAACTCCATAAGATCGCCACAGTATATCTTCCAAACCTTCTTTATCATTATGTAATAAAGACTGCCGAGACTTTCGTTCTTCTGCAATAATTCCTTCTACGATTTTATTCAATTGCTCAATAGTCGCTTCTTCACTAATCCCCATCGTTCGTTGATTAGAAATCTGATAAATACAACCCAAAGCCTCAGAACCTTCACCATACAACCCTCGTACAGAGTAACCTAGTTGTATTATGTTACGAATGAGTCTCGTAATACGACCAGATAAGGTCAATGCGGGTAAATGTAACATAACAGATGCTCGTAAACCTGTACCCACATTAGTGGGACAAGCAGTTAAATAACCAAATCGCTCATCAAAGGCATAAGGGTATTTTTCTTCGATGGCTTTATCAATTTGAACTGCATGATTATAAGCTTGTTGCAATTTAAGTCCTGAAGCCATAGATTGAATACGTAAATGATCTTCTTCATTTACCATAATTACGATAGAAGCATCATCAGATACGATCAAATTACGATAGGGCAAATGTTCCTCTAAAGCAGGACTCATTAAATGCTTTTCAACTAAAACAGCACGTTCACTTTGACTTAATTGCTCAAGGCTGATATTTGTATATTGATGTCCATCAGCCTTTTTTAATATTGGCAATAAGCCTCGAGAGATTGTATTTACTTTTTCCAAGGAAACTGTATCTTCACGATTCGTAAACAATATATCATCAAAATTTCTCGCCAATCGTATACGGCTTGAAATTACAATATGGTCTGTCGCCTCTGCATCCTGACACAGCCACTGACTTAGAGGAGAGTCCAATATAGTATCTAACATAAGAACCTCCTACTCTTTATCACCATCGATGATGACTTCTAACTCTTTAATTTTATCTCTTAAGATTGCGGCTTCTTCAAAGTGTTCAGCTTGAATAGCTGTATCTAATTGATGACGCAATTTCTTTACTTCATATTTTGCTTTAAATACATTTGTACCACGACTAGGTACCGTTCCTTCATACTCAGAACTACCTTGTATTCGTTCTAATAATGGATTTATTTCACTATTAAAAGTCTCATAACATTGACCACAGCCAAACTTACCTACCCGATTGAATTCATCATAAGTAATACCACACTGAGGGCATCTCTTAGATTGATGAGCTTTTAATAAGTTATCTGGATACACCATATTCTTAAAAAAATCATTAGTAAAAAAGTTATTATCCCACATATCATTCATAAAAGAACTATAAGGAGATAATTTCCCAGCTTGTTGTAACTCGGTGGCACAAGCACTGCAAAGATGTTGCTCAGTCTTTTGATTATTTATGATATTAGTCATATGGATAGTAGCTTCATTTTTATGGCAATGATCACATAACACAAATCATCACTCCTTCCGTAAAGTGTCCACCATTGATGCATATAATTGACGAACAGCATCATTACGTTCTTCTACGTCTACATTTTCAATTAATGTAGCAAAAGAATTATGCATCAATTGAGCTTCACGACGGGTAATCTTTTCAGATTGTAATAATTGAAATAATGATTGATCTACATCTCGCATATCAATTAATCGTTCTACCGTATTTGGACCTTCATAAATCCGATAAGTTGTAACAGCAGGTAAAGAATCTGAACTTTCTGGGTTAATTTTTTTGATTCGAATATATCCACCCAAGCCACGTCTTGACTCAACATCAAAACCGCGCTCATTAGAAAAACGCGTACTTAACACGTAACTAATTTGGGATGGCGCACAATCTAATTCATCAGCCAATTCATTACGCTTTAAAATTAGCTTTTCTTGTTCTTCACGCATACGGTCTAATATAAATTTTTCTATTTTATCAGCTATCATACTCATAAAAAACACCCCTTTAAAGTTTATTTACTATAGTTTTGACTATTTGTTCTTTAGCATAGCTCTATTATATTTGACTTTTTGACCTTAGTCAACATAAAAGTCAAATTTCATAAAAATAACGTTTGACTTTTAATGTATTCTCATATAATTGGACTTAATGCTTAAATCTATGTATAATAAATGAGATATTATTTTCCGAAGGAAGGTGTTGTTATGGCAGAAGCATTAGGACAAGAACTGTTAATTGATTTATATTCCTGCGATGAAGACGCAATTTCATCCGCTACAGCTGTACAGGAAAGTGTAGCAACCGCATTTGACTTAGCTGAACTTGATGTAGATGAAATCAGTTGTCAGGTTATGGACGAGGAAATCGCCCTCCTTTCTGTCGCACCAGATTTTCACTTTACATTGCACACATATCCTGCACTTGGTTATGTAGCAGTTGATTTGTATTCCTTCGAGCAAACATTACCGCTTACATTAATTATGAAAGCCTTACGTAAATCTTTTAGAGCTGAAAAAGTAAAGGCAACAAGTGTGCAACGTGGCGACTTTGGTAACGAACGTGATATGAAGCCACGTCGCAAAACTAAGATTACTACACTTGGTCGTGTTTCTCGTACACGCATCCAACTCAAACAAACAGGAGGCAAGTTGAAAAAACAAAGTGCTAAAGTTATCAAAACATTAGCTAAAAAGAGTGGCCTAAAAAAATAACATAAAATGAAAATGCAAAAAAGCTAGAGGATGCCCTCTAGCTTTTTATTTGGGTTGATATGTAATTCTATTTATATAGCTTATCTACGAACCATCATTTCTTCAAGATTGAGAACATCAGCAATTTCATCAACATCATCACAGATATATTCAGCATCCGCTTCTTTTAACTCAGATTCTGTACCGTAACCATAAGTAACACCGATGGAGATACAGCCAAGTTCATTAGCTGCTTCTACATCGTACTTACGATCTCCAACCATGAATGTCAATCGACGACCATTTTCATCAGTTAATGGGTTACCACATAGCGTGAGAGCTTTTTCAAGAATTTCTTTTTTGTGTAACAATCCCGCTTCGTAATTAGCACCAACAATAACATCAAAGTATGGTGTCAATTCAAAGTGATCAAGAATATCTTTAGCATAATGTTCTGGTTTTGCAGTAGCTACAGCTATAGTATATTGTTCAGTTTTGCATTTAGCCAATAAGTCTACAATATTCGGATATACTTTATTTTCAAATTTACCAATGGTACCATAACGTTCACGGAATTTAAAGTATGTTTCTTCCGCTTGCTCAAAGGTCAGACCACAATATTCTTGAAAAGCATCTACCAATGGTGGTCCTAAGAACAATTGTAATGTTTCTTCATCAGGTACAGTATAACCGAAATGTTCCAATGCAAATTTAATGCTTTTAAGAATACCTTCTTGAGAGTCAGTTAAAGTTCCATCTAAATCAAATAATATCGTTTTCTTCATATTATTTCTTTAAAGCCTCTTTCAATGTATGCCATGCAAGAACTGCACATTTTACACGTGCTGGCATGTTAGAAATATTTTGTAGAGCCATAGCATCTTCTAATTCTTCTAACTCATTTTCATCGGTAATCTCTTTTTTAATCATACCTAAGAAAATTTCAACCAAACGAAGCGCTTCCTCAACGGATTTGCCCTTAATAATATCAATCATCATAGATGCAGATGCTTGGCTAATAGCACAGCCAGAACCTGTATATGCAGCATCTTTAATGATACCATCTACTACATTGAGTTGTAATGTTAAATCATCACCACAACTAGGGTTATGGCCATGTTCAGAATTTGTAAATTCAGCTAATTCATGCTTATTACGTTTATCTTGGTTATGTTCCAAAATAAGTTCCGTATATAATTGATCCATTTCCATTGTGGCAATTCTCCTAATCTTTAAAACCCATTACTGAACGAACAGTCTTCAATACTTCAAGGAACGCGTCTAAATCTTCCTTGCGAGTGTATAAGTACATGCTTAAACGAGTGGATGCAGATACATTGTAGAACGCACCTAATGGTTGTGCACAATGATGACCAGAACGAACACAGATGCCCTTAGAATCCAAAATTGTAGCTACATCATGAGGATGTACATCATCTACAGTGAACGCAATTACGCCATGTTTTTCCTTAGGGTTTTGAGAACCAATAACATGAACATGTGGCAATTCAACAATCTTTGGAAGAATATAAGCTACTAACTCCTCTTCATAAGCTTCTATAGCATCCATACCAAAAGATTCTAAGTAATCGATAGCTGCATGCAACGAAACAGCACCATCTGCATTCGGAGTACCAGCTTCAAATTTATAAGGTAATTCATTAAATGTGGCAGATTGCTCTTTTACATATTCAATCATATCGCCACCTAATAAGAATGGAGGCATTGCTTCTAGCAATTCACGTTTACCATATAGGACGCCAATACCTTGAGATGCACACATCTTATGTCCAGAGAACACAAAGAAATCACAATCTAATGCTTGAACGTCAATTTTTTTATGAGGTGTAGATTGAGCACCGTCTAGAACAACAATAGCACCTACAGAGTGAGCCTTCTCAGTTAATTCTTTTACAGGGAATTCCATACCAAGCACGTTACTAACATGAGCGAAAGCAACAATTTTAGTCTTTTCATCAATTTTATTGATTTCACCATCTTTTAAGTGCCCATGTTCATCAAGATACATGTATTCTAAGGTTGCCCCTGTTTGCTCTGCTACGTATTGCCATGTTACAAGATTTGCATGATGTTCAGCAACAGTAATGACAATCTTGTCACCTTTTTTCACATTATGAAGGCCATAGCTGTGTGCAATCAAGTTCATTGACTCCGTACTATTACGTGTAAATATAACCTCTTCGCGTTCGCGAGCATTGATAAATTCAACTACGCGATCTCGTGCATTTTCATAGTCTTCAGATGCTTCAATGGCTAAAATATGAGAACCACGATGTGGGTTACCATTACGTTGTGTCATATGTTCCACAACACGGTCAATTACGGACTGTGGAATTTGTGCAGTAGCACCACTATCTAAATAGATAACACGGTGCCCATTATGCTCTTTATGTAATATAGGAAAGTCTTTATATGCTTCTGCAATTGGTCTCATAAAAACGCCTCTTTATATTTTATTACGTACAGCTACTAAAGCCGCTTCTTCAATCGTTTCATCACCAATGCGATCAATAATAGGTCGAATCATAGATTCAACAATGATATGTTTTGCTTCTACCTCACTAAAGCCACGGCTCATGATATAGAACAATTTATTATGATCAATTTGGCCTGCACTTGCTGCATGATTACCAACTACATTATCTTCTTTACACAATAAAAGTGGTAAAGAAATAGATTTTACAGTTGGATCTAACAATAAGCAAGTATCTTCTTCCGCCCCTTCAGAAGCAGTCGCACCACGAAGGAAATCAAGAGTGCCACGGAAGGATTTTTTTGAATTACCGCTTAGAGCACCTAAGGTATGAATATCACTAAATGATTTTTTACCACCATGACTCATAACCATAGAAATATCAAATTTTTGCTCTTTATTACCAAGATAAGCAATGTCATGAACCATACGAGATTCTTGGCCTACTAAATCATGATAGTAATTCAAGATATTTTCACTACCACCAATTTCAATATTGATGTATTCTACATCTGCTTTATCTTCTAATTTAGTGTATCTATGCTCGATATGTTGTACATGTTCAGATAAAAGATTTACCTTTTTTACCACAACCTTACCAGCTTCTTTAACATCATACTCGTTTAAATAGCTAACATTTGTCAATGCATCGCCAGAACCAGTTACATAGAATTGTACTTCTAGTTCAGCACCTTCACCAACGATAAATTGAAAACGATTTGCCACACGAGCATTAGCATCAATGCAGATGCCTACAACTTCCTTTGCCTTAGCTGGAACATTGATAGCATAACCTTCTGCATTATCTACCAACGCTTGAACAGCATCCTTATTAGCACCTTCATATTTAGCATCTAACAGTGCTGTTCCTGTAGGCAACGGTGAAAGTATATTTTGATTCGCTTCTACAGCGATGGATTGTACAGATGTATCTTCTCCAGCTAGAGAGCTTACAGTATGGTTAACACGTAACCATCTGAATGTCGGTCTAGGGAGTTCATTAAATAGTAATTCGCTCATAATTCCTCCTTAACCGATAGAACCTTCTAATTCGAGATTAATTAGATTGTTCATTTCTACAGCATACTCAAGTGGTAATTCTTTGGAGATTGGCTCAACGAAACCACGAACGAGCATTGCACGAGCTTCTTCTTCACTAATACCACGTGTCATAAGATAGAAAATCGCTTCGTCGGAAATACGACCGATTTTAGCTTCATGACCTAAATCCACATTATCGTTTTCTACGATAATAGCTGGAATTGTATCAGATTGAGACTCAGCATCAAGCATCAAGGATTCACAAGAAACTGTTGCTTTGGAATGTTCAGCTTTAGGGCCAATCTTCAAAAGGCCACGATAAATTGCAGCGCCACCGGATTTAGAAATAGATTTAGAGTTTACATTACTTGTTGTATATGGTGCATTATGTACCACTTTACAACCTGTATCGAGGAATTGTCCTTCACCAGCAAATGTTACACCTGTAAATTCAGCATGTGCACCTTCACCATTGAGAATACTCATTGGATACAAACAAGAAACTTTGGAACCAAACGAACCAGATACCCATTCAATTGTGCCATTTTTACCTACTACACAACGTTTTGTGTTAAGGTTGTACATATTTTTAGACCAGTTTTCAATTGTAGAATAACGCAATGTAGCATTATCTTTAACGAACAGTTCAACAGCCCCCGCATGAAGGTTAGACACATCATACTTAGGAGCAGAACAACCTTCGATAAAGTGCAATTTAGCTCCTTCTTCTACAATGATCATCGTATGTTCAAACTGACCAGCACCTGGTGCATTTAAACGGAAGTAGGATTGCAATGGAATTTCTACTTGTACGCCTGCTGGAACGTATACGAAGGAACCACCAGACCAAACGGCACCATGAAGGGCAGCCCATTTATGGTCTGTAGGCGGAATTAATGTCATCCAGTATTTTTTTACGATTTCTTCATACTCATGTAATGCTGTTTCGATATCAGTATAGATAACACCTTGCTTAACAAGATCTTCTTGAATACTGTGGTAAACAACCTCAGAATCATATTGAGCACCAACACCAGCTAGAGATGTTTTTTCCGCTTCTGGAATACCTAAGCGATCAAAAGT
Source organism: uncultured Veillonella sp. (assembly GCF_963551295.1). Classification (NCBI taxonomy): domain Bacteria; kingdom Bacillati; phylum Bacillota; class Negativicutes; order Veillonellales; family Veillonellaceae; genus Veillonella; species uncultured Veillonella sp. The sequence goes on along the minus strand of NZ_CAUVFT010000025.1, from coordinate 3,943 downwards.
ACTTTTAATTTCTTCTGGAACTTCATCCCAGTTTTCTTTCATATCTACTTTAGGCTTAACATACGTATGAATATTTGCCATATCCAAGCCCGAGATATCAGGAATCCAATTTGGAATGCCCATACGATTATAGATTTCCAAAGATTTTAAACGGAAATCGAGCATCCATTCTGGTTCATTTTTATTAGACCAAATTTCGCGAATAATATCTTCTGTTAAACCGGCGTCAGAGATATAAGAATATTCAAATTCATTCTTTATATCATAGACGCCACGGTCCATATCCGCGACTTGGGTTTTCTTTCTTTCTTCCATTATGCCTCCTATGCTAATGCTTTGTATGCGTCGTAACCTTTTTCTTCGATTTCACGTACAAGAGAAGCATCACCAGTTTTAACAATCTTGCCATTAATCAATACATGAACATAGTCTGGTTTTAGTTTTTGCAAGATTTGGTTATGATGAGTAATTATCAATACAGCATTTTCTTCGTTATGGAAACGTTGTACCCCTTCAGATACGATACGAACCGCATCTACGTCAAGGCCAGAATCAGTTTCATCAAGAATAGCTAATTTAGGATTCAAAATGGACATTTGAAGAATTTCATTCTTCTTGCGTTCACCACCAGAGAAGCCTTCGTTTACATAACGTTGCGCATAGGATAAATCAAAGGACAATTCATCCATTTTTTCTTTCAATTCTTTTTTGAAAGATAAAGCACGAACGTTTTCACCAGTAATTGTGGATTTAGCTGTACGAATGAAGTTTTCTACAGTAATACCAGGAATAGAAATTGGATTTTGGAAGGACATAAAAATACCCGCTTTTACACGATCGTTTACTGCATCTTCCGTAATATCCTTACCATCAAAAATAATAGAACCACTATCTACTGTATATGTAGAGTTACCCATGATTGCATTAGCAAGTGTAGATTTACCAGCACCATTTGTCCCCATTACAACGTGAATTTCACCTTTATTAATTGTTAAATCAATGCCTTTCAAGATTTGTTTCTCTTCAACAGATACCTTTAAATCTTTTATCTGAAGTAATTCAGCCAAAATGTTCACTCCTTTTATTTGTATGTAACCATAAGAAACATACACTCGTTATATATAAAACGTATATACTGACACATATAAAAAGGCGGTACGCACTAACGTGAATACCGCCGTAATTCTCGCCAACTTAGCAAGTATGTGCATAACAATCTACACTCATTATACATTCTTATCTAAATGATAGCAAGATATTCCTACTAAAATATACAGGAATTAAAAGAATATCAAGTATTACATATATTGATAGATTATTATTAATATTAGTTCTCATCCTATTCGATTCTCAATATTAAATTATAGGTTTGAAAAATCAAGAGTTCCAAATAAATCATCATATGTTTCAGCACGACGAATTTGTGTAACAGAGCCATCTTTATGTAATAATAACTCTGCAGAACGTAATTTACCATTATAATTAAAACCCATAGAATGTCCATGTGCACCAGCATCGTGAATGATGACACGATCTCCAATATCAATTTTGGGTAGCTCTCGTTGAATAGCAAATTTATCATTATTTTCACATAAGGAGCCTGTTACATCATATACATGATCCTTGGGAGCATTTTCTTTACCCATTACAGTAATGTGATGGTAAGAACCATACAATGCCGGACGCATAAGGTTTGCCATACAAGCATCTAAACCGATGTAATGACGATAAATATCTTTTTTATGAATAGCAGTAGAAACAAGGTAACCAAATGGACCTGTTACCATACGCCCACATTCATAAGCCAATGCTACATCAATAAGTCCATTAGCTACTAAAATCCGATTATACGCTTCTTCTACACCCTTACTTAATGCGCGAAAGTCTACTGGTGTTTGTTCTGGTTTATAAGCTACACCTACACCACCACCAAGATCAATGAAATCAACAATGATGCCAAGTTCATTTTTAATATCTACAGCTAGGTTAAAGCAGATTTCTGCAGTACCCACTAAACTATTAATGTCTAGCTCGTTAGAAACAACCATCGTGTGAATACCAAAGTGTTTTACACCTTTGGCTTGTAATTGTTTAAATGCTTCAAATATTTGTTCGCGGGTCATACCATATTTAGCTTCTTCAGGAAGGCCAATAATTGTATTCCCCCCTTCTTTTAAAGAACCCGGATTATAACGCACGCAAAATGTATCTGGTAAAGAACCGTGATTATTCTCTAAATAGTCGATATGTGTAATATCATCAAGATTGATGATTGCACCCATTTCAAGTGCCTTTTTATACTCCACATATGGTGTGTCATTAGATGTGAACATAATATCATGGCCCGTAATACCCACCTTTTCACATAAAATGAGTTCTGCTAAGGAAGAACAGTCTGCACCAACCCCCAGTTTTTGTAATAAACGCATGATATAAGGATTTGGAGTTGCTTTAACTGCAAAATATTGCTTGAATCCCTTATTCCAAGAAAATGCATTGATGAAAGATTTCATATTCTCAATAATTCCTTCTTCATCATAAATATGGAATGGAGTTGGATACTGAGCAATAATATTTTCTAATTGTTCTAAAGTGAATGGAACTGTTTTCTTGTTCATGATAACCTTTCTACATAAATAAAAGACTCATCAGCCGATGAGTCTTTTATCCTAATTTCCTAATTATTTAAATAAAGCTTTATCTAAACTAAAGCGACCAGCACCAGCAAAGAATAGCATAAGTGCACCAAAGCCCAATTGAGATGGATAATCCCAGCTAAAGAAACTACCATTCAAACTCACAATAGTCGCAGTTGCTAAAGTACCTACAACTAGAATAGCACCAATACGTGTAAATAATCCTACTGCAATAAGAATACCACCAATCATTTCTGCAAGTGCTGCCATAGTACCCAACATCTCATAACCACCGGATATACCTAAAGGTGCCAACATAGTTCCTACTTTGTAGAGTCCTTCAGCTCCGCTAAGCCATTTTAAATAACCATGATAAAACATGGAAATGCCCAATGCAAGGCGATAAATTAATAAGCCAAAATTTACATAATTAGGTTTACTTTTAAAAATAAAGTTCAACATAGTGATCCTTCTTTCAATTCAAACATATAAAATCGAATAAATTCGATACGCTAATTATACTATTAGAGAATAACTATGTCAATAAGACTCACTATTAAATTCTATAGAATTATATCATACATTGTATACAAAATCAATTTTATCGATGTAATCAACCTAATTTGGTCACTTTAAATCTGATCAGCTTGAATATAATAATAACTTATTTAAAATATTAAAACATTACAATAAATTAATAAATTAGTAAAAAATAATCCTAATGAATATGAAAAATGTAATTCACAATTCATTAGGATTATTATATTTCTTATATATTTAATTCTAAGCAGTTGATTACATCATACCGCCCATGCCACCCATTGGAGGCATTGCAGGAACTGCTGCATTTTCATCTACCTTATCAGCTACGATTGTTTCAGTAGTTAATACAAGAGATGCGATAGATGCGGCATTTTGAAGGGCAGAACGAGTAACTTTCGCAGGATCAACAATACCAGCTTTAACCATATCGATGTATTCTTCAGACAAGGCATTGAAGCCCACGCCAGATTCAGTATTTTTAACTTTTTCTACTACTACAGAACCTTCAAGACCAGCGTTGTATGCGATTTGACGAAGTGGTTCTTCTACAGCGCGTTTTACAAGGTTAATACCAGTTTGAACATCACCAGTAGCTTTCAATGTATTTAATGCAGGGATGATATCGATGAATGTAGTACCACCACCAGCTACGATACCTTCTTCGACAGCTGCACGGGTTGCATTCAATGCGTCTTCAATGCGAAGCTTCTTATCTTTCATTTCAACTTCTGTAGCAGCACCTACTTCGATAACTGCAACACCAC
>NZ_CAUVFT010000024.1:0-33740 GCF_963551295.1 uncultured Veillonella sp. | reverse complement strand
CAACGGACTGAAAATCCGTGTGTCGACAGTTCGATTCTGTCCTGAGGCACCATTTACATGCGGGAATAGCTCAGCGGTAGAGCACCGCCTTGCCAAGGCGGGGGTCGCGAGTTCGAATCTCGTTTCCCGCTCCAATTTTATATGGCGGCATAGCCAAGCGGTAAGGCAGAGGTCTGCAAAACCTTTATTCCCCAGTTCGATTCTGGGTGCCGCCTCCACAATCGTTACCCATGCCGGGGTGGCGGAACAGGCAGACGCAACGGACTTAAAATCCGTCGGTTGGAAACAACCGTACCGGTTCGATTCCGGTCCTCGGCACCAATTAAGACTAACTTTAGGTTAGTCTTTTTTCTTATATACAATTAAAACGATTTGTGAAAATTATTACTATAAGTTACGCATAAATATATAAGAGATAGATAAATCTATGAATAAGAAACCTAAGTTATTAATTAGTGAATGCCTATTTGGTGTACCTTGTCGATATGATGGCAAAGATAATTATATAGAAACTATAGAGGCTCTAAAGGAATATTATGAATTAGTACCAGTATGTCCGGAAGTGTTAGGGGGACTTAGTACGCCTCGTGATCCTGCGGAGCGGCAAGGTAAACGTATATGTACTGCTAATGGAGCTGATGTTACAGATGAGTTTGTAAGAGGTGCTCAATTAACAGTTGATATTGCACTAAAATATGGTTGCAAGCAAGCTTTGATGAAGGCGAAAAGTCCTAGCTGTGGATATAAGCGCATTTATGATGGAACTTTTACTAGAACATTGAAAAATGGTCACGGATGTACTGTAGAGGCTCTACTAGAAAAGAATGTAAGAATTTATACGGAAAATGATATAGAGTTATTACTTGCAGAAAAAAAGAGATGAGTTAAACTCATCTCTTTTTGGTTATATTAAGTTGTTTTACTATTAAAATAACTTAATATAATAGAAAAATAATGACTACAATATTAATTAAAGACTACTTGCCTGCATTAACAGGATCATTTGCTAATGGCTGTTCACCAAGTAATGTAGTTAAGTTATGTAGATTAAATCGATATTGAGCATTACTAAAATCTCTTGTTGTATCATATCGTTGACTTGGAGCATGCATGAGACCTACTAATGTATCGTATAGCAAATCATTAGTAAAGAATTGATGCTCGTGTTTAGCAAGCACCTCAGCAGTTTGAGGATAAGTTGAGCGATATTGTGGAGATAGGTATACCCAGAATGGAATATGTGTCATAACAAAATCAAATGTATCAGGGTTATGCGATTTGTCTAAACTTTCACCGTGATCGGAGAAATACACCATAGCTTGTAAGTTTAATTTGTCTTTGCCATAATTGTAAATTTGTTGTAATAACCAGTCTGTGTATAATTGGCTGTTAGCATATGCTTCTTGACCATCAGGATACGGACCTTGTTTCCACTTGCTAAATTCATGTGGGTAACGATCATTGTAGTAAATATGACTACCCATAATATGTATAACGATAAAGTTGTTCTTGGTAGGATCTACAGTTTCTAATAATGGCAATAGAGCTTCATCATATCGATCTGAGAATGCATAAGATTCATGGGCCCATTTTGTTGTGTCTGCAGTCTTAGCCATTAATGAAATAGCTGTATCATATTCACCGAATACACCTTGATTGCTAAACCAAGAAGTCGTGTATCCCGCTTTTTTAGCAACATCTAAGATATTGGCTGAATCAAGAAATGGTTTATCATCGTATTGGTTTCGTTCAGATAGTGCACGCTCCAAGGTTGGTACTGTTTGTACGTAGGATGAATAGGCATTATCAAAGAAGACAAAGTCTTTATTGTCCGAACGCATATTACCTTGCCATGGAGTGTCGTCATATGGGAAGTTTGGATTATATACTTTCATATAATCTCGAGAACTAGATTCGCCAATGACTAGAATAATAGTACCAGGTGTTTTGTTCACCGCCGTTTCCTTTGTGTCTAAATTAAAGGAATCAAATACTAAGTGGTGATTATCATTATATTGTTGCATTTGTTTTACATAATCGCCTGCAGCAATCCAGTTCGCCACAATACAGGTTTGAGGGAACAAGAAGAATGGTACATATACTAAAAAAGCTACAAGGGATGCGATGAGCATAGCTGACCGCATAGGACGTGTAGTATTTAAGTTTACTACTGCTTTCATTCCTAAGTTAGACCAGTACAATAAATAAGTCCATAAGATAAGACCAATACTCACTGCTATAAGACCAGGTATACCAGCTGCATTCTTTAAAAAACCAAATGCTTCTTCTGGATTGGTCATATATACGGCGAGCAGACTGGCTGGCGTTAAGCAATGCCAGGTAGTCATGTAATAGCCGATCTGCAAGAATGGTATTAAGCTTAAAATCATGGAAATAATAGCCATGATCAAGGACGTTGTCTTATGGAAACGGTTTGTTTGGTTCAGTAAAAACTGAATGCCTGATAATCCCATGAAAATCAATAAGCCAAATAAAAAATCATTAGCAAATTCATAGAAATATAGCGGCTTTACATAAGACCAGTGGAATAAAAGCGGAAAGGTAAGTGCCCATAAGATTCCAACAAGGCCATACCCTAAAAAAGGCCTGTGGAAAACGGTACACCCCATAAAATATTGAAATAAAAAGGTACCTACAATTGTTGGTACTGCTAAAATCGTAATATCTTCTACATCAAGTCCTAAGGTTATGGGCTCATAAATTAAAAATAAAACGATATATAAAACAATACCTATAATACCAAAGCGAAAAATGGGATTTTGCCCAATTTGCTTCACACTCGATAACATAATAAATCCTCTCTAAAAGGAATACACAATAACATATCCTTTATAATATATAATAATTACAATAATAAAGATAGCAGATGAGTGTAAAAAAAACAATTATTTGAAAGTACTACTATATATGCTTTATAATTATATAGTTAAAGTACATTTTTTTCTGAGGATTGGGGTTTATGGGAGATTATAATTACAAGTTGGACGTTTTTGAAGGTCCCCTTGATTTGCTCTTGCATCTCATTGAAAAACATAAAATAGAAATCACCGATATTCCTATCGTTGAAATAACGAGTCAATACTTGGAATATCTAGACAATTGGAACCATTTTGATATTCATTATAGTAGTGAGTTTCTTGTTATGGCATCTACCTTATTACAGATTAAATCACGCATGTTATTACCTAAGGCTGAACCTGAGCCTGATGAAGCCGAGGATCCACGTGATGAGTTGGTAGCAAAATTAGTAGAATTTAAGAAAATTAAGGATATTACATCTCTATTAATGGAGCGTACCGCTGTATCTGCAAACATATTTAGTCGTCCTGAAGAAACGAGTGTGCTTGGATTAGATAGTGTATATAATTTGGAACTTTCACAGTTATATCAAATTTTTTATCAAACTATAAAACGAGCTAAAGAGGTACCAGAAGAAGAGATGATTCGTGAGGTAAAGGTTGAAAAGGATACGTATAGTTTAGAGGATATGATTCTATCCTTGTCTAGTCGTATACATCGTGGGGAGTGTCTATATTTTAGGGAGTTATTAGTAGCAATTGAAACGAAAAGTGGTATGGTAACCATCTTTATGGCTGTTCTAGAATTATTAAAACAACAAGTTATGGAAATGCGTTATGAAGATGATGACATTATATTCACTGCTACCTAAGAGGGCTGTGTAGAAAGGGGGCTATATGAGCTTACCAACGATGCATTTAGAAGCCGTTTTGTTTTCAGCGGCAAAGCCTATATCGATAGATATGTTATCAGAAGTGTTTGGGCTTTCCATAGAGGAAATACAAAAATATATAGAAGAATTACAACGAGAACTAGAAGAACAGAATCGAGGTATTCGAATACGTATATCTGGAGCCGGTATTGAATTAGTAAGCGCTGTTGAATGTGCTGATTATGTTGGTCATATTCGGAAGAGAGAAGATAAATTATCTAATGCAGCAATGGAAACATTAGCTGTTATCGCCTATAAGCAGCCTATTACAAAGGCTGAAATCGAAGAGGTTCGCGGTGTAAATAGCGATAAAATTATAAAACAATTATTGTCTAGATCTCTTATAGCTGAATTAGGTCATAAGGATACTGTAGGTAGACCGATTCTATATGGCACGACTGATGAATTTTTGAGAAGTGCTGGTGTAGAATCGATAGAAGCCTTACATCAAGAAGTTTCGGAAACAGAAGGATAACATGGAACGATTACAAAAATATATTGCCAGTTGTGGTATTGCATCACGGCGTAAGGCAGAAGAACTAATTACAGAGGGTAAGGTACAGGTAAATGGCCGAAAGGTTACAGAGCTTGGGATTAAAATTAACCCTCAAAAAGATAAGGTTAAGGTTAATGGCCAATTATTGGCTCAGGAAAAGCCTGTATATTATTTATTAAATAAACCAAAAGGTGTCATTACATCTGTATCTGACCCTCAAGGTAGAGAAACTGTTTTAGATTATATTAAAAATGAATCTAAACGCATTTATCCTGTTGGACGTCTCGACTTATATACAGAAGGTTTATTACTTCTTACTAATGATGGTGAGTTAGCACAAAACTTAACACATCCCTCTAAAGGTGTGGAAAAAACTTATGAAGTGCGCATCAAAGGACGTGTTCGCGATGAAGACTTACAAGTTATAGCTAATGGTGTGAAACTTGAAGATGGTATGACTGCACCTGCTACAATTGTAGATTTAGGTTTTGATGACCATAACGGTGTACATGAAGTAGAGATTACTATCCATGAAGGTCGTAATCGACAAGTTCGCCGTATGTTTGAACACTTTGGGTACCGCATTCATAATTTAAAACGTATTGCCTATGCTGGTCTCACCTTGGGCGGTGTTAAACGCGGTGCTTCTCGTCAGCTTACAATTGGTGAAGTGAAAGCTCTAAAAACGTTAGGAACAGGTAAGAAATGAAACAAATCATAGTCATTGGCGGTGGTGCGGCAGGCTTAATGGCAGCTGTTATAGCTGGCCGTGAAGGAGCCCGTGTCATCTTATTAGAAAAAATGAATATGGTTGGTAAGAAAATGGGCATTACCGGTAAAGGTCGCTGTAATATTACGAATAGTGCAGATATGGCCGAGTTTATAAAAAATACTCCTGGTAATGGTAAGTTCTTGTACGGTGCCTATGAACGCTTTAGTAATGAAGATCTTCTGGACTTATTGCATAGTTGGGGGTTAAAAACTAAAGTAGAACGTGGGGGACGAGTGTTTCCTGAATCCGATTCTGCATTAGAAGTACGCAATATCTTTATGAAAATCCTTAAAAAGTATAATGTCCAAGTTCATTTAAATGAACCTGTTACATCGATTACTGTAAAGGATAATCGTGTAGTTGGTGTTACAACGGATAAGGAACAATATGCTTGTGATGCTGCTATTATTTGTACTGGTGGTGCATCTTACCCATTGACAGGTTCTACTGGTGATGGTTACGTTTTAGCCGAAAGAGTGGGACATACTATTACTGATATTCGTCCATCCTTGGTACCTATTGTTACAAATGAAACTTGGGTAAAGGAAGTTATGGGGCTTAGTCTTCGTAATGTTGAGGTATCGGTTGTTTCTAAAAATAAGGTACAAGCTAAACAATTTGGGGAAATGATGTTTACTCATTTTGGTCTTACGGGCCCTACAATCTTATCGTTAAGTCACACGGTAGGTAAGTTGCTTCGTAAGAAAAATCCTCAAATTACTATTGAAATTAATCTTAAGCCTGCTTTAACTGCAGAAATACTGGATAAGCGCTTGCAAAAAGATTTTGATTTATATTCTAAAAAACAATTGGCTAATGGGATGAAGGATTTACTACCTGTAAATCTTATTCCAATTGTTATAAAGTTTGCTGAGTTAAATCCGACTAAACCGATTAATCAAATTACAAAGGAGGAGCGTTTGCGCTTATGTCATGTGTTGCAATATATGACATTAACTGTTAAGGAATTACGACCTGTAGCCGAAGCTATTGTTACAGCCGGTGGTATTTCCTTAAAAGAATTTAATCCTAAAACTATGGAGTCTAAATTGATTGGTGGTTTATATGGTGCGGGCGAAGTACTAGACATTGATGCTTTTACAGGAGGCTATAATTTACAAGCTGCCTTTTCCACAGGCTATGTGGCGGCCATGCATGCCGTACACGGTGATGAAGAATAGAGGTTATTATGAGTACTAAAAAAATTGCCATTGCTATTGATGGTCCTGCAGGGGCTGGTAAAAGTAGTATTTCTAAAGTAGTGGCCAATGAATTAGGGTATTTATATATTGATACAGGTGCTATGTATCGCGGTGTTACATGGGCAGTTCTTAATAGTCAAATCGATGTTAAAGATCAAGCTGCTATAGAAGCTTTATTACCATCTTTGAATTTGACCTTAGAGCCCACTGCAACAGCATGTAAAATCTATGTTAAAGATAAAGACGTAACATCATTAATTCGCCAACAACAAATTAATGATAATGTATCGACTATAGCGTCATATAAAGGGGTTCGACAATATTTGGTAGAACGTCAACAGGCGATGGCTGCTGTTGGGGGCGTTATATTAGATGGTCGAGACATAGGCTCCGTTGTATTACCAGATGCAGAGTTAAAAATCTATTTAACTGCTTCTGTTGATGCGCGGGCAAAACGTAGATGGCTTGAAGTACAAGGTACGCCAAACGAGCAAACATTAGAAGAAATTAAAAAGAACGTAGAAAGTCGCGATGAAATGGATAAAAATCGTGAAGAATCTCCACTTATATGTGTTGACGATGCAGTAGTTGTAGATTCTAGCGATATGACTTTCGATGAAACTGTGGCATATATATTGAATTTAGTACAGGAGACAATCAATCATGAATAAATTTTCTACCTGGTTATGGCGGACAGCCTTTTGGCTTCGCTATAAGGTAGGGTATGGGTTGAAAGTATATGGTCGCGATAATTTCCCAATGGAAGGACCTGTTATCGTAGTGCCTAATCATTTAAGTAATAATGATCCACCTATTTGTGGTTATGCATTACCTAGGCATGTACATTTTATGGCTAAACAAGAATTATTTGTGAATCCTATATCTCGGTTTATTTGTACATGGCTTGGCGCGTTTCCTTTAAATCGTGGAGCTATTGATAAGGTTGCCATTCGTCATGCTATGGGGCTACTTAAGGACAATAAGGTTTTAGGCATTTTTGCAGAAGGCAACCGTCAAAAAAGTGGTAAGCTTGGTAAATTTCATGATGGTGCAGCATCAATTGCACTTAGAACAGGGGTTAGCATAGTGCCTGTTGCTATCATTGGTTCTTATAATATGGAACGCGATAAAGTTGCTTGTATCATTGGTAAACCGATTCCAGTTGAAAAAGCTAAGGCGACACCAGAAGCAATTCAAAAAGTAAATGATAGTGTTAAAAGTGAAATCCAACGAATGATAGATTCTTATCATAACAATTGTATAGAGGAGACTTTATGGAAATAATTTTGGCTGAAAACCATGGTTTTTGCTATGGTGTAAAACGGGCTGTTGAAATGGCAAATGAAGCTGCAAATAACGATGGTAAAAGCTATACATTAGGGCCTATTATTCACAATCCTCAGGTTGTAGGTCGTCTTGAAGATAAAGGGGTAAGCCCTGTTCAAGAAGTGTCTGATATCGCAGAAGGGACCATGATTATTCGCTCTCATGGTGTAGGTCCCGCTATTTACGAAGAGGCAGAAGAGAAGGGCTTACATATTGTGGATGCTACATGTCCATATGTAAAAAAGGCACAACAAGATGCTAAATCCGTTATTGAAGATGACATGACTTTGGTGATTTTAGGCGAAAAAAATCATCCTGAGGTCAAAAGCATCAATTTATGGGCGAATAACGAAGGAATAATCATCGAAGATGAAGATTCCGCTCAAAAACTACAAGTTGTGGAAAAAATGGGCGTTGTTGTACAAACAACCTTTTCACAATTCAAATTTAACAGTATAATAGACATATTAGAGAAAAAATCTAAGAATCTTAAGGTTTTCAAAACGATATGCAATGCAACGCAAGAACGACAGAATTCTGCCGTTGATTTAGCACGTAATGTAGATCTTATGATAGTGATAGGTGGTAAGAACAGCGGCAATACGAACCGATTGGCAGAGGTTTGTCGTGACGTTGGATGTACAACGTATCACATTGAAACTTCTACTGAATTACAACTGGAATGGTTTAACCGAGTACAGACGGTAGGAGTAACAGCAGGAGCATCGACTCCCGACTGGATTATTAAGGAGGTCATTGAGACAATGAAAGATTTTGCAGAATTATTAGCAGCCGAAGGTCAAGAAGAATTTAAGAAAGGGAATGTTGTAGAAGGTACAGTAGTTCAAGTCGAAGATGAACGAGCTTACGTATCTTTTGGCTACAAAACTGAAGCCATTTTGAACAGAACTGAAATTTCTTATCCAGCACCAGAATCTGCCAAAGATGTGTTAAAAAATGGTGATGAAATTAAAGCAGTTATCATGAATCACATCAAAGAAGATAATCCTATTTATCTTTCCATGACTCGCTTGGCTAAAGATGAAGATTGGCAATATGTTATCGAAGCACAAGAAAAAGATGAAGCTATCGTATGTAAAGGTATTGATGCTATTCCAGCAGGTTTAGTAGTAACAGTTAAATCCCTTCGTGGTTTCATTCCATTGTCCCAAGGTGATGTTCATTTCGTGAAATCCTTGGACAACTTGGTTGGTACAGAATTTGAAGCTAAAGTACTTGAAATCGATGAAAAGAAAAACCGTTTGGTTCTTTCCCGTCGTGCAGTATTGGAAGTGGAACGTCAAGCTAAATTAGCTGAAGCATTGAAAAACATTAACGTTGGCGAGAACTATAAAGGTATTGTTCGTAAAATCATGCCTTATGGTGCATTCGTAGATATCGGCGGTATTGAAGGTTTACTTCACATTTCCGATATTTCTTGGCAAAAAATTAAAAAAGTGGAAGATGTTCTTTCCGTTGGTCAAGAAATCGAAGTTAAATTACAATCCTTCGACGCTGAAAGCAATAAATTATCCTTGTCCTTAAAAGCTTTATCTAAGAGCCCATGGGACGTTGCTGAAGAAACATTGCATGTTGGCGATGTTATTAACGGCAAAGTTGTTCGTTTAGTAGCTTACGGTGCATTCGTAGCTGTTAATGACGACATCCAAGGTTTACTTCACATTTCCCAAATTACAAAACAACGTAATGCGAAAGTTGAAGATTACTTGAACCGTGGTCAAGAAGTCGAAGTTAAAATCATTTCTCTTAACAAAGATGAAAAGAAATTGGGTTTGGCTTTGACTGAGTTGATGGAATCAAAAGAAACTGCAGAAGACGCTGAATAATTCATTGTCTAATAAAAGGCTAGCCAAGGTTTCCTTGGTTAGCCTTTTTGCGTACTTTACTTAGAATATGATAAAATATAGTAATGTATTAGATTAGATAATGAGGTGAAACTATGGCAAAACCATTAGTGGCTGTTGTAGGCCGTCCAAATGTAGGTAAATCTACACTTTTTAATGCCATTGTTAATAAACGTATCTCTATCGTTGAAGATATTCCGGGGGTAACAAGGGACCGTATTTACTTCGATGCAGAGTGGTTAAATCGTGAGTTTACAATGATCGATACAGGTGGTATCGAGTTCATTACTGAAAATAGTCATGTTATTCCTAAGATGATGCGATTACAAGCTGAATTAGCTATTGAAGAAGCGGATGTAATTTTATTCGTCGTCGATGGTAAACAAGGTATTGTACCTGCTGATGAAGAAGTTGCAAATATTCTTAGAGCTAGTGGAAAACCTGTTGTACTCGTAGTTAATAAGATTGATAGTGTAAATCAAGAGCCGAATATTTATGAATTCTACAATCTTGGTTTGGGGGACCCCATTGGCATTTCCGCTAAAAATCTTATGAATTTAGGTGATTTGCTGGATGATACTGTTAAACATTTTCCACCAGTTGGCACTAATGTAGATGATGAAGATACTATTCATGTTGCCGTTATTGGTCGTCCAAATGTAGGTAAATCTTCTTTGACTAATGCATTATTAGGACAAGATCGTGTAATAGTATCTGATGTAGCAGGTACTACTCGAGACTCCATTGATACGTATTGGACTCATGAGGACCAAAAATTTGTACTTATTGATACGGCGGGAATGCGTCGTAAGTCTAAAATCGAAGAAGCCGTTGAACGATATAGTATTGTCCGCTCTTTGCGATCAGTAGATCGTGCTGATATTGTAGTTCTTGTACTAGATGCTCAAGATGGTGTTACAGAACAAGATAAAAAAATTGCAGGTTATGCTTACGAAGCGGGTAAAGGTGTAGTCATTGTTGTGAATAAATGGGATCTTGTTGAAAAAGATGACAAAACAACATTGCGATTTACTGAAGATATTTATGATGAATTAGGTTTTTTACAGTTTGCACCTATCCTGTTTGCTTCTGCTTTAACTAAGCAACGTATTCACCGTTTAGCTGATATGTTGAAGTTCGTATCTGAACAACAATACCGCCGTGTATCTACTGGGACGTTAAATCAATTATTACAAGATGCACAAACCGTAAATCCCGTGCCATCTCGCAATGGTAGAATTCCAAAAATCTATTATATGACGCAAGCTAGTGTTAAGCCGCCTACATTCATTTTATTTGTAAATGAACCAGAGCTAATTCACTTCTCTTATATGCGTTTCTTAGAGAATCGATTGCGTGAGTCCTTTGGTTTTGAAGGAACTCCGATTCGTTTAGTATTACGTGGCAAGAAACGGGATGATGAAGACTAATGGATATTATGATTATTGTATATGCTGTATTATCATATCTTATCGGATCAATTCCTAGTGGATTAATTATAGGTAAGCTTTTCTTTAATACAGACGTACGACAATATGGCTCTAAAAATATTGGCGCTACTAATACATATCGAGTTATCGGACTTAAAGCAGCCTTACCTGTATTTTTATGTGATGCTTTAAAAGGGGCAGCAGGAGTAGTGCTACTCTCACCTTATGGGCCTATGTTTATGATCTTAGGTGGTATTCTTGGGATGATGGGACATAACTGGTCTGTTTTCCTGGGGTTTAAGGGTGGTCGTGGTGTTGCCACGGGGTTAGGTGTTCTTGTTGCACTTTCTCCAATAGTAGCATTGATTTGCTTTTTGGTATGGGGTGTTATCGTATACTTCACTAAACTTGTATCTTTAGGCTCTATCATTGCCGCTGCATTAGTACCATTACTGATGTATTTCACTGGAGAATCCTTCTGGTTTGTTGGCTTTGGTGGGTTAGCAGCTTTGTTTGTCATTGTACGTCACTGGGATAATATTAAGCGTCTACTTGCTGGAAACGAGTTAAAAGTAGAGCGTATTAAAAAGGATTAAAGAATGAATGTTGTTGTTATCGGCTCTGGTAGTTGGGGGACGGCCCTTGCTATTAAATCCGTTTTAGCTGGAAATACTACAACTATATTTTGTCGTCGTCCAGAATTTGCAGATAAACTTGCAAAAGACTTAGAGAATAAAGACTATTTACCAGGTGTAAAACTTCCAGAAGAATTACAATATAGTTCTGATTTAGAAGCTTGTATTAGTAATGCTGAAGTGGTATTAATGGTTACACCTTCTGTACATGTACGTACCAGTTTAGAGGCTATTAAACCGTATGCTCATAAAAATCAAGCCTATATTTTATGTTCAAAAGGTGTAGAACGAACAAGTGGAAAACTTTTAACGACTGTTATGAAAGAAGTTCTTGGTTCTGTGGGATGTAATCTAGCTGTTTTATCTGGACCAAATCATGCTGAAGAGATTGGTCGTAATTTGCCTGCTGCCTCTGTGTTGAGTACAGAGAATCTAGAAGTGGCTACAACATTGCAAAAAGCATTATGTAGTCAAAACTTTAGAATTTACGCAAATACAGATATCATTGGTGTTGAGCTAGCTGGTGCTACCAAAAATATTATTGCTCTTGCAGCAGGTATTGTAGATGGTCTAGCCTTAGGTGATAATTGTAAGGCTTTATTATTAACACGTGGTCTCCATGAGATGACGCGTTTTGGCGTAGCCTTAGGTGCTCAAAAGGAAACTTATGCTGGTCTTGCTGGTATGGGAGATTTGATTGCTACCTGTATGAGTCCTCATGGTCGTAACCGTGCGGCTGGGCAAAAACTAGCAGCAGGTAAGACGATGGATTATATTATTAATCATACAAATATGGTGGTAGAAGGATTTTTTGCCACAGATATTATTTATAAAATGGCTTGTAAACATCAAATTGAAATGCCTATAACGAAGGCTTTATACGAGGTTTTATACGAAAAAAAATCTCCATCCATAGCATTAGGCGAGTTGATGGGACGTGATATTAAAATTGAAGTATCATAGATAAAAGATACTTTTAATTTGGTTATTTATATACTATAATTAATGAGTATAATCTTGTGAGGGTTGTATGCGAATTATTGGCGGAACTGCTAAGGGACATGTTATAAAATCACCTAAAGGATTAGATACTAGACCTACACTTGATCGTGTTCGTGAAAGTGTATTTAATGTATTAGCAAATAGAGGTATATTTGGTTCTGATGTACTAGATATATTTTCTGGTACTGGTGCAGTAGCAATTGAAGCCTTAAGTCGTGGTGCAGCACATGCAGTAGCAGTGGACTTTAAAACGGGCAAACTAATTTTAGAGAATGCTAAACATTGTCGTGTGGATGATCGGTTAGAAATCATTCCGAGGAAACTTTCACAATTAAAAAATTATATAGTGGGGCGACAGTTCGATTATATATTTTCTGATCCGCCTTATGAAAACGGATTTATACAAGATACCATAGATTTGGTTGTAAACCATGATTTGTTAAAATCTGAAGGAATTTTATTGTTAGAACATCATAAGGATGAGGTTTTCACCTTACCAGAATCATGGGAGTGTATAAAAGAACAGAAATTTGGTTATACGATGGTTTCCTATTTTGTAAAGATAGCCGAAAGGAGCTAAACCTGTGCGTATAGGTGTATGTCCGGGTAGTTTTGACCCAGTTACAAATGGACATGTTGATATTTTTGAACGGGGCAGTCGATTGGTTGATAAATTAATCATTGCTGTCAGCTCAAATCCGA
This sequence comes from uncultured Veillonella sp., assembly GCF_963551295.1. Classification (NCBI taxonomy): domain Bacteria; kingdom Bacillati; phylum Bacillota; class Negativicutes; order Veillonellales; family Veillonellaceae; genus Veillonella; species uncultured Veillonella sp. The sequence continues at coordinate 20,559 of NZ_CAUVFT010000024.1, read as the reverse complement.
ATAAAAATTCCTTATTTACTATGGAAGAACGGGTTGAGATGATTCGAAATTCTGTCAAACATATTCCTAATGTTGAAATTGATTGTACAGGTGGCTTGCTCAACGAGTACGTTAAATCCAAGAATGCTACTATTATTATTCGAGGGTTACGTGCATTGAGTGACTTTGAATATGAATTTCAGCGCGCATTATTTGCAAAATATTTGGATGATGACATTGAAACAGTATTTATTATGACAAATAACAAATATTCTTTTGTCAGCTCCACAGGCATTCGTGAACTAGCTAGATTTGGTGGAAAGCTAGATGGTCTTGTTCCGGATGATGTTAAGGAAAAACTTGAAGAACGCTTTAATACGGTCCATAATAAATAGGGGTGAATTGTATGAAAACAGAAAAATTATTAGAAGATTTAGAGGTTCTTATTGAATCCAGCAGCCGTATTCCTATGACTACAAAACGTATGGTTGAGGAAGATGAAATTATGCGTATTATAGATTCTATTCAGGAATCCTTACCTTTGGAACTTGAAGAATCTCGTCGTATTGTAGCAGATAAAGATAAAGTGTTAGCTGATGCTCAACGTCAGGCTGAAACTTTGATCGATCAAGCTAAAGACTACATTGCTAAATTAACAGCTGAAAGTGAACTTGTAAAACAAGCTCAAGAACAAGCCAATCAAATTATTAATGCAGCAAACCAATCCTCTGATGAATTGAAGGCTAGCTCTATTCAATATGCTGGTGATGTTCTTAAATACGTTGAAAACAACTTAGAGAAAACATTGGAAAGCTTGCGTCAAAACCGTGAAAGTTTAAAACAAACTGAACAACGTACGGAAGAAAACCAATAATTTAAGTACAGGCTAGATATCATATTATATCTGGCCTTTTTTATATTTTAATTCCATAGAAAATTTAAGATAAGTAATATCAAATTTCAGATCAATATGTAAAAATAATGTGAACAAAATAATAAGCCAAAAATAAAAGCGAAGGGATACCTTCGCTTTTATTTTTCTCTATAGTTTTCTGGTTTTTTAGGCTCAACAATCATAGTTTGATGGGTATTGAAAATAACAAATCCTAAAGGAGATCCGGGTGGCTTTTTGATATTTTTTATGTATGTATAATCTACAGGAACCTTACTAGTGTCACGAGCCTTACTAAAGTAGGCTGCATATTGTGCTACTTTAGATAAAATCATATCGTTTGGTTCAACATTGAGCCGTAAAATAAGGTGCGAACCTTGGATATCCTGTGTATGGAACCAAATGTCAGTTGGTTTTGCAAATCGATGTGTCAAATATTCGTTTTGCTGATTGTTACGGCCAATAAACATTTCACCTTCGTCAATTGTTAAGTGAATGTAGTTAGATTTACCAAGCTTGTAAGATAATGGTTTTTTTGATTTTTTTATGATACCTGCATCCATGCATTCTTTGCGTATTTCTTCTAAGCTTTCACGAGTAGTGGCTAAGGAGATACTGTATAGAATAGATTGTAAGTATGCTAGTTTTGTGGTACTTGCATTGAGTTGGTACTCGCCGCTAACCATACGATTTTTTAGTTTTGTATAAAGCTTATAGTACCATTGTGCATTTTCCACAATCGTTAAGTTTGGCTTTAAAGGAATAGTTAAGATTTCATTTTCTTCGGAAAGAAGATTTTGCAATTCAATAGACGGTTCGTATTGCACTTGAAGGTGTGCATTTATCATTAGAAGATCACCATATAATTTATAGGTTTCCATTTTCTTAGTATCTTCTAATTCATCTTTAATCTTTTGATGGCGACCTTCTTCCTTTTTGATGGCTGCTATTAAGATTTTTTCTAACTCTTTATCAGCTGTATGAATTGCTTTTGTGTTATGAATGGATTCTTCTAAGGCTTCAGAAATAGTGTTGTATTCTTTTAATACCTTATAGTTATGTAATAAAATGCTTGCGTAAGCCTTTTTATTGTTATCGTTGATTAAAGTAAACAAACCATTGCTATTTTCAAGCTTTTCTTTGAGGTGATACAAAGATTTAGTAAACATATCTAATTGGGAAGTATCTAAATCAGTTATGATTTCTTCACCATTCAGCTTGGAAATATATAAAACTTCATCCAATAAAGGCTTGCCAAAGCCGTTAAAGATAGATCGAATAGATTGCTGTACGGAACCATTACCAAAAGAGGTGAGTAGATTTTTGATTTCATCACAATCAAAGTCCATTAAGCTTACGCGATTAGCATTTGGCGGTAGTTCATATCGCAATTTAGGACTAATAGAACGTTCACGGTTCATAAGTGGAGAGACGTGAATTAAAGATTCTAAAATAACATCGTCTTGTACAAAAATACAGTTGGAATATTTGCCCATTAATTCAACATAAATGTAGGTACTCGTAATGGAACCATCCATTTCCAATTTATCCGTTTGGATGCACATGATTCGGTCGCCATTGATTTGTTCCACCTTTACAATGCGGCTACCTTCAATATGCTTTCGTAAGAACATACAAAGTGAGCTTGGTTCTTTTGGTAAATCTTGCAGTGGTTGACTAAGATACATTGCTGGTGTAGCACCTACGGTAATGATCAAGTTTTGGTCTTCGTTGAGTGCTCGAATTTTAAATAATAATGTAGTTTTATCTATTTGATATAGTTTTTGTATTTGACCTGTTTGTAATCGCTCGTTTATTTCTTTAGCGAGTACAGACATGGTAAGTCCGTCTAAATTCATAGTACTCCTTTCAAATATATTTAGAAGTATAGTTTAGTATACCATAGTGTACATATAATTCTTAGTATTTAAACACGGATTGTGTAATTCGTGGTACAATAATAAAAACTACTAAGGAGGATGACTTATGAAAAGTATGACCGGTTTTGGTTCGGGCACAGCAACCAAAGATGGCATTACCTGTACTGTAGAAATTAAGTCTGTAAATGCACGCTTCTTGGATTTATTTATTCGTAGTCCAAAACAAATGAATCCTTTTGAAAGTATTATTCGTAGAATGATACAAGATCGTATTACTCGTGGTAAGGTTGAGGTATCTGTTTCTATTCAAGATGCAGGAGAGCGACCTAAAACTTTCACCATTAATAGTGTATTGAGAAAACAAATACAAGAGTTATTGGTACAAGAGGAGTTCTATGATGACCCCAAAAAGGTACCTTTACAAGCTGTGAATTCGATTTCTAATGAATGGATTCAACAACAAGATACACCAATTGCTGAAGAGGTACTTTCAGATATTGTAAAAGAAGCAACTACTCAAGCATTAGATTCTTTAATAGCAATGCGAACTGCGGAAGGTCAACATATCAATCAGGATCTATTAGAACGTATCGGTACACTTGAAAAAATCATTACTAAAATTGACACTAATAAATCTGGTGTTGTAGAAGCATATCGGGAGCATATAAAAACTAAGATTCAGGAATATTTAATTTCTTTAGAAGCGAGTATTAGTGAAGATCGTTTTATACAAGAAATTGCTCTATTAGCTGATAAGACGGATATTACCGAAGAGATTGTCCGATTTACCTCTCATGTGGTACAATTAAAAAATACACTTGCAGATACAAATTCAATCGGTCGTAAGGTTGATTTTATTTTGCAAGAAATGAATCGTGAGGTAAATACAATCGGCTCCAAAGCAATGGATTCGATTGTTACTGAGTTTGTGGTTCAACTTAAATGTGAGTTAGAGAAAATTAGAGAACAAGTACAGAATGTAGAGTAATAGGAGGTCTATGAATGAGTATTCAATTACTGAATATAGGCTTTGGTAATATGGTATCTGCTAACCGTGTTATGGCTATTATTAGTCCTGAATCCGCCCCTATAAAGCGGATGGTTCAAGATGCTAGAGATAAGGGATTGCTCATTGATGCCACATATGGTCGTAAGACTCGTGCTGTATTAGTTATGGATAGTGGTCAAATTGTATTATCTGCAATTCAACCTGAAACCGTAGCACATCGACTTGTGCAACATGATGTGGATGTAGATACAGTGGAATAATAGGAGTGCATATGTCAGACAGAGGATTATTAATCGTTATATCCGGGCCATCTGGCGCAGGTAAAGGTACGATTTGTGCGAATATTCGCAAAGAAATGCCTAATTTAGTTTATTCTGTTTCTATGACAACCCGTGCTCCACGTGTGGGTGAAAAGGAAGGAATTAACTATTTCTTCCGCTCTAAAGAGGAATTTGAGTCTTTACTTAGTGAAGACGCATTCTTAGAGTATGCTAAGGTATATGATAATTACTATGGTACTCCAAAACAACATGTAATGGATTTATTAGATGATGGAAAAAGTGTACTATTAGAAATTGATATTCAAGGCGCTATGCAGGTTAAGGAACGTTTTAGTGATGCCGTATTTATTTACATTGTACCGCCGTCATTATCTGAGTTATCTGAGCGTTTACATAACCGTGGCACAGATGCTAAAGAAGTCATTGATAAACGATTGTCATTGGCTTGTTCAGAATTGGCCTTAGCTCATCGCTATGACTATATCGTCGTAAATGATGATTTAGCAGAGGCTTCTGAAAAGGTTGCTTCTATCTTGCGAGCTGAATCTTGTAAGATAAGTCGTAATAAAGAGCAAATTCAATACATTTATAAACAATATCAAGAGTCTAAGGAGAAGTGATAGTATGATGGTAAAACCTCCATTGAAAAAATTGGAAAGTCAAGTAGATAGCAAATATACATTGGTGACTTTAGCGGCTAAACGCGCTCGCGAATTAACAGATGGAGAACCTTGCTTAGCAGAATCTACACATGCGACTGACAAGCCTGTATCTTTGGCATTTTATGAAATTGCTGAAGGTGAAGTGACATATAAACGCACTAAAGAAGGCATTAAATAAAAAATCAATTCCTTGTATCATTGATACAAGGAATTTTTAAAAGGAGAAGAACATGCGCGGAAAACATATCATTGTCGCAGTATCTGCAGGTATTGCAGCGTATAAGGCAATTGAAGTGGTAAGCAGACTTCGTAAAAAAGGGGCTGAAGTAAAGGTTGTAATGACACAAAATGCAACGCATATTGCGTCACCTTTAACGTTTGGCGAAATCAGTGGACATCCTGTAGCTCTAGACATGTTTGAACAAGTCCATCAGTGGGATGTAGAACATATTGCACTGGCCACCTGGGCAGATGCATATGTAGTTGTGCCTGCAACAGCAAATGTGATCGGAAAAATTTATGCAGGCATTGCTGATGATATGTTAACTACAACTATTATGGCCACTACAGCACCTAAGTATCTTTGTCCTGCTATGAATACAGAAATGTATAATAATCCTATTACACAACGCAATTTAGAAGGATTACGTTCTCTGGGCTACCATATTATGGACCCTGCAGAAGGTTGGTTAGCCTGTGGCATTACTGGTGTAGGGCGTTTAGCGGAACCAGAAGCAATTGTGGAGTGGCTAGAATCTAAAATGTTCAGTACCAATGAGCTTGAAGGTACTACTATACTCGTTACAGCTGGTGGAACACAGGAGAATATCGATCCTGTTCGGTATATCGGAAATCGCTCTAGTGGTAAGATGGGATATGCTATTGCAGATCAAGCTGCACGCATGGGGGCTCAGGTGATTTTAGTAAGCGCTCCCACATCTTTACCTGTACCAAGTGGCGTAGACTTTGTTTCTGTAGATTCTGCATTATCCATGCAGGAGGCTGTTGAAGCTCGTTACAATGATGTCAATGTAGTTATTATGGCCGCCGCTGTTTCTGACTTTAGAGCCCTTCATAAAGCAGAGCAAAAAATAAAAAAAATGGAGTCTATGACCATAGAACTTGTAAAAAATCCAGATATTCTACAAGGGTTGGGCTCTAAAAAAAGGCATCAAGTTCTAGTTGGTTTTGCGGCAGAAACAGAACATGTAATCAAGTATGGTCAAGATAAAGTGGCTAGAAAAAATTTAGATATGCTTGTGGCCAATGATGTAAGCAAATCTAATGCAGGTTTTAATGTAGATACAAATGAAGGCTATTTCTTATATCCTAATAAAGAGCCTAAAAAAATGCCTAATATGAAAAAAACCGACCTTGCTCGACATATTCTTAAAGAGGTTATTGAATTAGTAGCAAACAAACAAAGCTAACATAAATTAATTTTAGTGTATGTTGTTTTAAGAAGGGTGTGTTTTTGTTATATGTTTGCTATACAAAAAGCGTATTTAGCGGGCTCCTTAGGAAAAGGACAATGGAGTAATAATATTATTGCTGGATTAGTCGTAGGGGTTGTGGCACTGCCTTTAGCGATGGCTTTTGCTATAGCTAGTGGAGTTACACCTCAGGCAGGTATATATACGGCAATCATTGCAGGGATTTTTGTGTCCTTATTTGGTGGATCTCCCGTTCAGATTGCGGGACCTACAGGGGCATTTATCGTTTTATTAAGTAGTATTGTTGTCAATTATGGCTTTGAAGGTTTACAAATTGCGACAATGATGGCAGGGATTATTCTCGTTTTAATGAGCGCTGCAAAGTTAGGAACGGTGATTCGGTTTATACCAACACCTGTTATCATGGGCTTTACTGCAGGTATTGGTGTTACGATTTGGGTGGGGCAATGGCCATATTTCTTTGGCTTTCCGCAGTTGCCGTATATGGCTCATTTCCATGAAAAATTATGGGCTATGATTCAGTCCTTACCATACTCTGACTTACCTACATTGGGTATTGCGCTCTTAAGCTTAAGTCTACTGTTAGTTTTACCTAAAATCCCTTATATCAATAGAGTTCCGGCTCCTATTGTAGCTATGGTTGTTGCTACGGTTATTCAAGCGATCTACCAATTTCCTACGGTTTTAACCATTGGTAGTGCTTTTGGTGGTATACCTCAAGGTTTGCCAGAGTTTTCTGTACCCAAATTGAGCTTTGATAAAATCTTATCCTTAATTGGTCCAGCTTTTACAATTGCTATGCTAGGCGCTATTGAATCCTTATTGTCTGCAGTTGTTGCTGATGGTATGAGTGGTACCAAACATGAATCTAATACTGAACTGTTTGGACAAGGATTAGCTAATATATTTGCGCCATTGTTTGGTGGAATTGCATCAACCGGTGCTATTGCGCGAACTGCTACAAATATTCGACAAGGTGGTAATTCTCCGGTGGCAGGCATTGTTCATGCCATTACACTAGGTGCTATCTTATTATTTTTGGCTCCTTATGCAGTGTATATTCCGTTGGCATCTATGGCAGCCATATTATTTGTTGTAGCCTACAATATGAGTGATGTACCACGTTTTATACGAATGCTTATTCTTGCACCTCGCCCAGATCAAGTAATTTTACTGCTTACCTTTTTCCTGACAATTTTTACGGATTTGGTAGTAGCCGTAAATGTTGGTGTAGTGATTGCCGTATTACAGTTCATGCGTAAAATGGTTAAAACAATCGATGTGCATGAAGCAAGTAGTGCCGAATTATCAGCACAAATTAGGCATGAAATTACAATTCATCCAGAAATAATGGTGTACACCGTAGAGGGGCCATTATTCTTTGGTGCAATAAGTGCATTTGATAGAGCGTTAAACTCTATACATAAAGATCCTAAATATTTAATCATTCGCTTTGTAAAAGTGCCATTTGTAGATTTGACGGGTCTACGTATTCTACGTGGTATTATTGAAGAACTTCAAAAAAGAGGCATAGAAGTTTTGCTGAGTGATGTGAGTTACGATATACGTAGAGAGATGTATAAATCTGATTTCTTGGATATTCTGGGCCGTCATCATATGTATCGTCAGTTTGAAAGTGCCCTTCATAAGGCTGAACATGATTTAGCTTTAAAATAGGCAAGAGAAGTATAATAATGACTTGCTTTCTCACTGTAAATACACTATAATAATTCTGTAACTCATCAAGAGTAGTGGAGGGATAGGCCCTGTGAAGCTACAGCAACCATTCCAAGCGGAAAAGGTGCTAATTCCTATGACAAATGTCGTTAGATGGGAGGGTCTCTCATGAGTGCATGAGAGACTTTTTTTCGTATTAGGAGGATAAAATGGCTGAAAAACATATGTTTTTTACTTCTGAATCTGTTACTGAAGGCCATCCAGATAAAATAGCTGACCAAATTTCTGATGCTGTTTTGGATGCGATTATTGAAAAGGATCCAACTGCTCGTGTGGCTTGTGAAACTTTAGTTACTACTGGTTTAGTTCATGTAGTAGGTGAAATATCTACTCACACATATGTAGATATTCCTCGCATCGTACGTGATACAATTCGTGAAATTGGTTATACTCGTGCAAAATTTGGTTTTGATTGTGATACTTGTGGTGTACTTGTATCCATCGATGAACAATCTGCGGATATCGCCATGGGCGTTGATGAAGCACTTGAATCAAAAGATGGCAATGGTGAAGTACTTGATAAGATCGGTGCTGGTGACCAAGGTATGATGTTTGGATATGCATCTAATGAAACGCCTGAACTCATGCCGTTACCAATTTCTTTGGCGCATCGTTTATCCCGTCGTCTTACAGAAGTTCGTAAGGATGGGACCTTAACTTACTTACGTCCAGACGGTAAAACTCAAGTTACTGTAGAATATGTTGATGGTAAACCTAAACGCATTGATACAATTGTTATTTCTACACAACATAGCCCTGAAGTGACCCAAGAACAAATTAAAGCTGATTTGAAGCGTTATGTAATTGACGCAGCGTTGCCTGCTGAATTTGTTGATAAAAATACAAAATACTTCATCAATCCAACTGGTCGTTTCGTAATCGGAGGACCTCATGGTGATGCTGGTTTAACTGGTCGTAAAATTATTGTGGATACTTATGGTGGTATGGCTCGTCATGGTGGTGGTGCATTCTCCGGTAAGGATCCATCTAAAGTAGACCGTTCCGCAGCATACGCAGCGCGTTATGTAGCTAAAAATGTTGTAGCAGCAGGTCTTGCTGATAAATGTGAAGTGCAAGTTGCTTATGCAATTGGCGTTGCTCATCCTGTATCTATTTTAGTTGATACTTTTGGTACAGGTCGCATAGAGGAAACAAAAATTCAAGAGCTTGTTAAGAAACATTTCGACCTTCGTCCAGCAGGAATCATTGAAATGCTTGATTTATTAAAGCCTCATTATCGCAAAACAGCAGCGTATGGACACTTTGGTAGAACTGATGTGGATTTACCTTGGGAACGTACAGATAAAGCACAAATTCTAAAAGAAGAAGCTGGCTTATAATACAAAAGGTCTTGGTAGAATTTCTACTGAGACCTTTTATAATAAACGAAAGGAAATAATGTATGCGTGTAGCACAAGTTATAATTAACAGACCGGCCAAACAACTTCATAAACCTTTGAGCTATTTAATGCCTGAAAAGTTTGGTAATGTTTTACCTGGTACGCGCGTACTCATTCCTTTAGGACATAGTCGTGAAGAAGGTATTCTCATTGGTTACGATGAGTTAGTTGAGCCACCAGAGTTCACTTTACGAAATATCGTACAAGTATTAGATAGTGAACCTTGGTTTACACCAGAAATGATGGATACGGCCCGTCGTCTAAATGAGTATTATTTATTCTCCTATGGTGATGCGTTGCGATTGTTTACGGTGAATAAGACATTAAAATCCTACGAGGCACCAAAGGAAGAATGGCTTGTAGTCATGCCAGAATTTTCGGTGGCACAATTTAGTGAACGAAAAAAGAAGCAGCGCGAATTAGCAAAATACTTACTTGAAGTGGGTGGAGCATCTAAGGCATTACTATTGGCTAAGGGCTTTTCTCGCATGGTTATAAAGCAAGTAAGTGAAGCCAAGGGAATCACTGTTGAATCACGCTTCAAAGCCACAAAAACAACATTTGATGAGCTTTTAACAGAAGAGGTTAATATTCCTCTTACAGAAGCTCAACAAGCTGTATATGAACCAATACAAGAAGCAATGAATAGCCATGTTCATAAAACCTATTTACTTCATGGTGTAACTGGTAGTGGCAAGACTCAATTATATTTACGTGCTACAGCTAAATGCATTAGTCAGGATAAGACGGCTATTATCTTGGTGCCTGAAATTATATTGACAGATCAAATCGTGCGACGATTTGTAGAAACCTTTGGTGATGAAGTCGTAGTATTTCATAGTAAATTGACGGTACAACAACGGAACAATAATTGGGAGCGCTTGCGACGTAAGGATAGTCACATTATTATTGGCGCACGTTCAGCCGTATTTGCGCCAGCTGAGGATATCGGTCTTATTGTGGTCGATGAAGAACATGATACGTCTTACAAGCAAGAGGATATGATCCGCTATCATGCACGTAATGTGGCGTTGTGGCGTGCAGAGGTCCATAGTTGTCCCGTTATTTTAGGTTCCGCTACACCATCTGTTACTTCCTACTATAAAGCTAAGCAAGGAGATTATTATTTACTAGAACTGCCACATCGTATTTTTGACCAGCCTATGCCTAAGGTTAGCATAGTAGATATGAAAGAAGAAATTCTTCATGGCAACTACTCCGTTTTTTCTGATGCCATGAGTCGCTTAATTCAACATACATTGGATGAGCATAATCAAATGATTATTCTGTTAAATAGACGCGGTTATAGTACTTTTGTTATGTGCCGAGACTGTGGGGAAACTATTATGTGCCCTCATTGTGATGTAGCTATGGTTTATCATCAAGCAGGTGAGGAATTACGCTGTCACTATTGTGAACATCACGAACCGATTCCAACGGTTTGTCCGAAGTGTAATAGTAAACGCATTAAATTCTTTGGCTCAGGTACACAAAAGGTTGAGGAAGAGTTGCGACGTCATTTTAAATCGGCTCGCATTGCCCGCCTTGATCAAGATGTGACAAAAAATAAGCAATTAGCAGAAGATATTCTACATGACTTTGGGGCTCATAAATATGATATTTTGTTAGGAACACAAATGGTATCTAAAGGTCATGACTTTAAAGATGTAACAGCTGTTGGTATTTTAACGGCCGATTCAATTTTAAATATTCCTGTTTATACTGCTGCTGAACGAACCTTTGATTTACTTACTCAAACCTCTGGACGCGCTGGTCGTGGCGATAAAATGGGAAGCGTTGTAATACAAACATACAATCCGTTAAATTATGCTATAATAAAGAGTAAGGCTCATGATTATGTAGGCTTTTACAATGAAGAAATTCAAAATCGTAAAGCCTTAGGATATCCTCCATTTCGAGAGATGATTCACATGGTAGTACGTCATCAAGATATGGAGACATTAGAGTCTATTGCAAATCATATTGTAAATGATTTGGAGGCTCATAAGGGGAATCAAGATATTTTGATTAATGGTCCTTACGAAGCACCTATAAAAAAGGTGCGTGATATGTATCGTCTAGCTATTATGATTCGCGGTACTGATTTAACGAATTTGAAAGAATATATATATAACTCATGGATTTTCACGCAAGAAGGACTGCTGATTGACGTGGACCCCGTGTAGTATAGGAGTGTCAATGGCTGTATTAGATGTTGTAAAAGCAGGTCATCCCGTTTTAAAACAAGTGGCGGAACCTGTAGAGCATGTTAATAAAAAACTTAGAGCCCTTATCGATGATATGGCTGAAACTATGTATAAGACAGAAGGTGTTGGTCTTGCTGCACCTCAAGTAGCTGTTTCTAAACGAATTATCGTAGTAGATGATCAAGCTGGTAGTGGACTTATTGCATTAATCAATCCTGAAATCACACATGCTGAAGGCTCTCAAGTTGGACCGGAAGGTTGTTTAAGTGTACCAGGCTATTTTGGGGATGTAGAACGCTTTAATAAAATTACCGTTAAAGGTATTGATCCACATAATAAAAAGGTAATTATTAAAGCTGAAGGATTTTTAGCACGTATTTTCCAACATGAGATCGATCACTTGGAAGGTCATTTGTTTATTGAAAAAGCAACTAACTTACGATTGATTACTGATCATCCAGAGGAGAAAGAAATTGTCTAATAATAAACAATTGCGCATCGTTTTTATGGGGACGCCAGACTTTTCTGTACCGACCTTAGAGGCTTTGATTCAAGCAGGTCATTCTATTGTTGGCGTGTATTGTCAGCCTGATAAACAAAAAGGGCGTGGTAAACAAGTTCAAATGCCTCCTGTGAAAGTTGCTGCTCTTGAACATAATTTACAAGTGTTTCAACCTGTTACATTACGGGATGAGCAAGTTCGAGCTGAATTAGAAGCATTGAAACCAGATGTAGTGGTGGTTATTGCATACGGAAAGATTTTACCACCGTGGTTAATCAGGCTGCCACAATATGGCTGTATTAATGTACATGCTTCGATTTTACCTAGCTATAGAGGGGCTGCACCGATTCACTATGCAATTATTAATGGGGACTCTAAAACGGGTGTTACCATAATGCATATGGATGATGGTCTTGATACAGGTGACATCATCGACATTGTGGAAACCGATATTTTACCAGGTGAAACGACAGGGCAGTTATTTGAACGTATAGCTGTACTTGGGGGAGAAATTATAGTTCCTGTATTAGCTCGTTGGGTTAATGGAGAAATTGTGGCTACTCCACAAGATGATACAATGGCAACACACACTGCTAAGATTACAAAGGAAATGGGGCAGATTGACTGGTCTAAGCCTGCTAATGAAATTGTAAATCTCATTAGAGGACTTAATCCAGCACCTGGATGTTATACTTACCTCGACGGAAAACGTTTAAAAGTATGGTCTGGAGAAGTGGTTCCAAGTGATACGACTCATTGTTTGATAGATATTCATGGAAAACATGTGCCAATTGCGTTATCAGCTATAACTAGACCTGGTACAGTCGTATCTAAAATAGCGGGTTTAGGCGTATTCTGTGGGGATGGAAATATAGTCTTACTAACAGAAGTGCAACCTGAAAATAAGAAACGTATTAGTGCCACTGATTTTATAAATGGACATCAGATAAAGGAAGGTATCGTTTTTGAGGACTCAATATAAGCAGTACGAAACGTATCCGTTATACTTGATATTATCAACTATTACTTGTGCTTTGCTCACAGCAATACTAGGTTTTCTAATGTATATATTAGAGCCTGGGCTTTCACAATTACATTCAATTGCACCTATTATAAGTAGTGTAGTTATTTCTATCCTTATTGGTGTCATATGGATATTGTGCGCATCCCTAATTGTTGCTAGTTTAGGTATTATACGGTTACATCCTATTGTTTTAAGACTAGCTAATCAGTTTATTTATGGATTATTTCCATTGACTTTGGCGATTGGTAAGGTGAGAGGGGTTACTAAAGATCAACTACGTCAATCTATGATTGATTTAATTAATCATCTGGTAATGTTAGATATGTATACAGTTGATCCAGAACGTATATTATTGTTAACACCTCACTGTTTACAAGAAAGCTCGTGTGTTCATAAGGTTACACATGATGTATATAATTGTAAGCAGTGTGGGCGATGTCAAGTTGGTAATTTATTACAAGTTGCAAAAGACTACGGGTGTCAATTTATAGTTGTCACCGGAGGTACTTTAGCGCGAATGAAGGTAAAGGAAGCGCGGCCAAAAGCTATTGTAGCAATAGCTTGCGAACGAGATTTAGCAAGCGGTATGGCTGATGTATTTCCCATCCCAGTTATTGGCGTATTAAATGAACGCCCTAATGGGCCATGTTGTAATACAACAGTAGACCCTGAACGTGTTCGAGCAGTAGTAGAACAATTGATTGGTAGGAATAGCGATGACAGAAGTAAAGACTAATCAACAACAGAATATTCGCTTGCTCGCTGTAAAAGCATTAAGTGATATTAATCGCAATGGCGCCTATGCAAATATTAAGTTGCAAGAGTATTTACAGAAATATCATCTATCCGATTTAGATCGAAGATTCTTTACTGAACTTGTGTATGGAGTCATTCGTAGAAAAAATTATTTGGATGCTATTATTGTTCACTTTGCAAAACGACCTTTAAAGAAACTATCTTCTATGGTTGTGGAAATTCTTAGACTTGGTATATACCAAATTATCTACATGGATAAGGTTCCTGAAAGTGCGGCTGTAAATGAATCTGTTAAACTTGCTAAAAAGCTAACTAGAGGATTATCGGGTTTTGTAAATGCTGTATTGCGTTCGGTTTTACGTGAAAGTGATAGCATTTCTATTGGTGAACTAGCTAAGTCCGAAGCTGAAGAAATTTCCTTTATCTACAATCAACCATTATGGCTTGTTAACTTATGGATAAAAGAAATGGGAAAAGATAAGACAGTAGATCTTTGTGCTTGGTTTAATGAACAACCACGTTTGACAGCTCGCATAAATACGGTGAAAGTATCTATTGAGGATTGTTTAAAAGAGCTAGTAGATTTAGGTTGGATTGTAGAACAGGATAAACATATCCTTGAAGCAGTTTATGTTGATGGTCATCAAGGTTATTTAGAAAAAGCCAAACCTGTTCTTGAAGGTCATATTACCTTTATGGATAAAGCATCTATGCTAGTTGCCCATGTAGTTGACCCTCAACCAGGAGAGCGTATCTTAGATTGTTGTGCTGCACCAGGTGGCAAGTCCATGCATATGGCAAGTCTTATGAATAATACAGGGGCTATTATGAGTTGTGATATTTACGACCATAAATTAAACCTCATGAATCAGAATGCTGACCGATTAGGTATATCTATTATTTCTACTAAGCTTCAAGATGGTCGTCATCTACCTGATAATTGGAAAGAACAATTTGATCGTGTCTTAGTTGATGCTCCGTGCTCTGGTCTAGGTATATTACAAAAGAAATTAGACATGCGTTGGAGAAAAACAGAAGCTTTACTTAACGAACTGCCGCCGTTACAGCTTGAAATATTAGAAAAAGCTTCTGAAATGGTTAAGGTTAATGGATATTTAGTTTATTCCACATGTACTATAAATAGTGGTGAAAATGAGGATGTTTTAGAAAAGTTTTTGGCAATTCATAAAAACTTTATCATCGATCCTGTATCATATAAAGGGGCACCACAAGCTATAGATGGTATGATTACAACTTATCCGCCGCGAGATCATATGGATGGTTTTTTTATGGCTCGCATGAAACGCTTATCATAATATAAGAAATGGAGTACCATGATAGAATTATTGGGTAAGTCTTTAGAAGAATTACAATCTATCTTTAAGACCCATAATATACAAAAGTTTCGAGCGAAACAGTTAATTGACTATATTTATCATAGATATGTTTTTGATTTTGATGAAATGACACAATTTCCGAAAAATTTGCGTCAATGGCTAAATGATAATTGTGTCATTTCTTTACCTACATTAATTACAGAGTCTATTGCCCCTGATGGAAAGACTCGCAAAATTCTTGTAGAGATGACAGATCAAAGTCGTGTGGAAGCCGTTTTGATGGAGCAACACTATGGGTATTCTGTATGTGTTTCCTCTCAAGTGGGATGCGCTATGGGATGTGTGTTCTGTGCTTCTACACAAGGTGGCTTATACAGAGATTTAACAGTTGCTGAGATTATTGGTCAAGTTGTTATATTTGGGGCTCTTACTAAAGAGGAAATACACTCTATTGTCGTTATGGGCGCAGGGGAGCCGTTACAAAATTATGATAATGTATTACAAGCATTACAACTACTACATGATCCTATGATTTGTAATATTAGCTATCGTAAGATGACGATTTCCACTTGTGGTTGGGTTCCTAATATTTATAAATTAGCTGATGAAGGTTTTCCAATAACTTTGGCACTTTCATTACATGCTACAAATAATGAAGTTCGTCGTAGTATTATGCCTGTTGGCGCCCGTTATGAATTGACGGAAGTCTTAGATGCGGTAAAATATTATTATGATACGACACAGCGTCGTGTTACCTTTGAGTACATTCTCATAGATTCTGTAAATGCATCTATAGAGGAGGCTCATGCTTTGGGGCGAATATGTAAAGATTTCCCAAATTGTCATGTTAACTTGATCCCAGTTAATGGCAATGAACATATTGAATTATATAAACCATCTATTACGAATATGAATACATTTAAAGATATCGTTAGTTCCTATGGTGTATCAGTAACGGTACGCAAGGAAATGGGCGATGCAATCCAAGCCGCATGTGGGCAGTTAAAGGCTGCTCATGGTCGGAAAAAGGAGAATCATGAATAATTTTGTTGGTTTAAGTAAAATTGGGCTTGTGCGCCAGCGTAACGAGGACCGTTTCTTCATTGATGGCCATATTTGTGCTGTTACTGATGGTATGGGTGGCTATAGCGGTGGTGAAATCGCAAGTACCTATGCTGTAGATGAAATAAAAGAATATTTGTCCTCCCTTGAAACGATAGGTCAACAAGACTTATGTGATGCTATCATTCACGCTAATCAACGTATTGTAAATCGCGTTGCTTGTGAAGAACGTCTTGCTGGTATGGGTACTACTGCTGTAGTTACAGCTATAAATGGTAATCAACTTTACTGGGCAAGTGTTGGTGATAGTCGTTTGTATGTATATAGAGATGGTCATTTACGACAAATTACTACAGATCATTCTATGGTACAAGAATTATTAACAGCTGGAGAGATTACAAAGGATGAAATGCTAAATCACCCTCAACGTAATTTATTAACCCGCGCAGTTGGTGTTGATGAAATCTTAGAGGTTGATAGTGGTGTAGAATCTATTCTTCCCGGTGATCGTATTTTACTTTGCACTGATGGATTAAGTGGCTATGTATCCGATGATGTAATTGCCTCTGTATTACAATCAACGGATGATGATATGTTGGTTATTGAATCATTGATGGAAGCTGTATATGAAGTCGGAGCAGGAGATAATGTGACCATTGTGGTGGGAACAATCTAATCTAGAAATGGAGAAATAATGAGTACTATGAATATAAAAGGTATACTTCTAGATAACCGCTACCGAATTGTTGATAAAATTGGCGTTGGTGGAATGGCTGATGTATACCTTGGAGAAGATACCTTACTAGGTAGACAAGTAGCAATAAAAGTATTGCATGCTAATTTTGCAAATGATGATGAATTTGTGACTCGATTTAAACGAGAAGCACAAGCAGCAGGTAAATTAAATCATCCAAATATTGTAAATATGTATGATGTAGGTTTTGACCAAAATCTACATTACATTGTCATGGAATATGTAGATGGTGAAACCTTAAAAAAATATATAACTCGTCATGGAAGACTGTCTATAGATGAGGCTGTTAAATTTACTATCGCCATAGCTGAAGGCTTAGAACACGCTCATACAATGGGCATTGTTCATTGTGATATAAAACCACATAATGTTATTATTACCAATACAGGTCGCGTTAAAGTAACTGACTTTGGTATTGCTCGTGCAATAAATGCAACTAACACAGTTATGTATACGAATTCGATTTTGGGTTCTGCACACTATTTATCACCAGAGCAAGCTAGTGGTAAACCGGTAGATGGAAATACAGATATTTATTCACTGGGTGTCGTATTGTATGAAATGCTTACAGGTCGTGTACCATTTGAAGGGGAAACGCCAATTGCAGTAGCATTAAAACACGTTCGTGAGAAGGTAGAACCTCCAACTCGATATAATCCATCAATTCCTCCGCTTTTAGAAGCTGTTGTTATGAAAGCATTATCTAAAAATCCTGCAGATCGATTTGATTCTATCTCTGATATGATCAGTGATTTGCGGTTATCTCAAGGTTTTACGATGGGGAAAACACAACGTCATGAACCATATGATTTTGCTACACAAATGATTCCTGCGGTTGATCCTGAAGCACTTGAAGATCTTAGTACTATTCAAGAAGAACGTAAAGACGAGGATAAAAAGAAGAGTATGTTAAGTAAAATTGCATCGATTCCACAAAAATACATCGTTCTAGGTGCTGCTGTCATTTTCTTAGTAGCATTTTTGGGTGCTTTCTTAAGCTACGGAAATTTCTGGAGTAATACAACAGTCGATGTACCTAATGTGGTAGGCAAACAAGTTTCTGTAGCAAAAAATATCTTAGAAGATAAACATTTGCGTGTGTCTACAAGTGAAGTTACGAATCCTGATGTGCCAGCTGGTCAAGTTATTTCTCAAACACCTGGGGCTGGAGAAAAGGTTAAAGAGCAAAGGACAATCCATCTTGTAGTTTCTAAAGGTATAGGCGATATTACGGTGCCAGATTTAACTGATTTAACTGTCGATCAAGCCCGTCAACGACTTAAAGATTTAGGTTTAGTTGTGGGGAAAATAACACAGCAATCTGTAGATGGTAAAAAAGATGGTGTAATTATTGCTCAGAGTCCTTCCGGAGATTCTAAAGTGTCTAAAGGGACAACTATTGATCTCGTTGTAAATAAAGCGAAGGCTAAGAAAGTCAAAGTACCTAATCTTGTTGGTATGACATTAAAAGATGCTCGTGATACATTGAGTAATATTCAACTAGGTGTAAACCAAGTATCTGGATCTGTGGAAGAAAAATCTGTCGTTATAGAGCAAAGTATTAAAGCTGGCGATGAAATTGACGAAGGTTCCACATTAAATCTTACGACTGAGTTCAAAGATGATAAAAAGAAATCTGAAAAGAAAGATGGAAACAGTGGTAATAAAACAACTGGTACTATAGACGTTACTGTACCAGCTGGTTCTAAAAATCAAGAACTTAAAATTGTTGTAAAGGACGATGAGGGTTCTGCCGTAATCTATGATGATACGAATAAACCTGGAGATCGTGTTGTTAGAAAAGTCTCTGGTGTAGGTAATGTACGTATTGAGGTGTACCTCAATGGTGCATTAGTGCAAGAAACTGCATTATAAGAGGTACTATGATTACAGGCATTGTTGTCAAAAATATGAATGGGTACTTTTATGTACAAGATGATACGGGTACCATTCATGAATGTAAGGTTCGTGGCAGACTTAAGCAGGGGCGCTATAGTTTACTTGTGGGGGACCGCGTTACGATTTCAGAGGATGGATTCGTTGAATCCATCCACGAACGTCATAATTCAATGGTTCGTCCAGCAGTAGCTAATATTGACCAAGTTGTATTAGTTGTGGCTGCCCATGAACCAGATATTAATGAGCTATTACTTAATAAAATGCTCGTTATGATTGAACATGCGGATATACCTATCGTGCTATGTATCAATAAATGTGATCTGATGGATTCAGAGACGGAAACTATGGTTGATCTTTATAAATCAATTGGTTATAAGGTTTTGATGACATCCACATATAATATGACAGGCATCGATGATTTACGTCATGTGCTTCAACATAAGGTAACGGCTTTTGCAGGTCCATCTGGTGTTGGTAAGAGTAGTCTTTTAAACGCAGTAGACTCAAAATTTGCCTTCCAGACTGGGGAGGTAAGTGATAAGATTAAACGTGGTAAACACACCACTCGTCACGCTTCCTTATATAGTTTAGATGCAGATTCTTTCATCATGGATACACCTGGCTTTAGCGCTATTGAATTTAATGATGTTTCCCTTGAAAGATTGCCTACTTTATTCCCAGAATTTGGTGAATATGTTGATACTTGTAAATTTAATCCTTGCTATCATGAGCATGAACCAATTTGTGGAATTAAAGCTGCTTTAGAAGCTGGTCATATTCATCAAGGACGATATGATGCTTATATGTCTATACGTGATGATATAGAAAGTCAACGAAAGAGGTTTTAATATGATAAAAATTGCACCATCTATGCTTTCCGCAAATTTTGCGATATTAAGCGAAGAATTAAAATCTATTGAAGCAGCGGGGGCTGACTTACTACATATCGACATCATGGATGGACACTTTGTTCCTAATCTAACCTTTGGTGCTCCTATTGTGAAAGCAATTCGTCCATATACAAAATTGCCATTTGATGTGCATTTAATGGTTACTAATCCTAGTGATTATGTAGAAGAATTTGCAAAAATTGGTATAGAATATTTTACTTTTCATCAAGAAACTGTACCCCATATGCATCGTTTGATTCAACATATTAAGCAATGTGGGATGAAGGCTGGTATAGCATTGAATCCTAGTACACCTGTATCTTTACTAGAAGATGTAGCTGCAGATTTAGATATGATTTTAATTATGTCTGTGAATCCAGGATTTGGAGGGCAATCTTTTATTAAGAATGCTATAAAAAAAGTTAAACAAGCTAAGATATTGTTAGAAGAAGTGGATAATTCAACGGCAGTTATTGAGGTAGACGGTGGTATTAACGATATTACTTGTGTACCAATTAAAAGAGCGGGTGCTACAGTTTTAGTTGCTGGTTCTGCAGTGTTTGGAGCAGAAAATCGTGCAAGTATGATTGAATCCATTCGCAATAATTAAATAATTTAGCTTTAGGTATACTTATTTATGAGAAAAATTTAAAGATAGATTTATTATATCGATGATAGAAATACTGCAGTAAATTTAATTAAAATAAGGAGTGAGGAATTCTTTAAGAAATCCTCACTCCTTGCTTGCTTTTACCTTATTTTTTTGTTAAAATTATTGGGTATGAAAAATATGCACGTCAGTGGACTTCGGTACTGTGCCTAATTTTGGGTGAC
>NZ_CAUVFT010000023.1:0-34927 GCF_963551295.1 uncultured Veillonella sp. | reverse complement strand
AACATGCCTGTAATCGGTTTAGAATAGTCTAACAACTTATCATTTTGAGTAAACATATTAGTAAGCATTGTTTTCGTTACATCCCAGTAACGAGCATACCCGATAAAATATGTACCTCGTACACCTTGTCCGGGTTGTGCAAACGGCACATTCATGCGAACGATTTTATGCTCTTCATCATCGCGATTATCTTGAGCCACTACATTGTGAGCTGCCGGATCTTTTTCATCATCCTCTAATTCAATATCGCTAAATTTACGACGACCAATGAATTTTTCTTGCATTTCTGTAGGAAGCGCACGCCATGCATCAAGATCATGTTCATATTTTTGAGCAAATGCATAAGAGCCGTTAGTGAATTCAGGATCTTCATCACCAATAACGCCCCACTCTACAGCCTCTTGCCCAACGGGGTTTTCCGTACCATCAACGAAATCAATAATCGCACGACCTTGTTCGTAGTGGAAGCCATGAGTTTCATCTACCACAGATGTAATAGGACGTAAGAACTCCATAATTTGATCCACTACAGTATAAGTAACAGATTCATCATTGGAGCGAACATGCAAGAATAAATCAGCTGCAACAGCTGGTACGTCTTGTTTATCACCTTTTATACCTTGAAAATCTTCTAACTCTTTTGGTACCGGTGCATTAGGGAACAAATAACCCCAGGCTTTACGGCTAAAGCCAAAAGCAATGCCCAATCCTTCACCATTAGCACGAATACTAACAGAACGTTTAATGGCTTGAATACGATCTGCCATATCTTGAATCACTTCAAGTTCTGCCTCATGATCTTTACGATTTAATAACAAAGTAGTGAAGTTGACACTTTGGCCAGCATCTTTATACACATCTTGTGTTCTAGAAACATCTACTGCCATTTGCTACCTCCTAATGAGAAAAACTATTATACAACCATCATAAGCTATTATAATTTTACTGTCTATAAAATATATTATATTGTATCAATGTCGTATTCTATTAATGTTAATGTCAAAATTCATAAACTTAATTACAGCAATGACTACTCATTTAGGAAAAGATAAGATTAAACCACAACGTATATTAACCATGTAAATAAATATGTAAAGTCTAAAAAGATATATAAAAGGTAAATAAAAATTATTTACAAAAAAAGAACTCACACCAAATGTGAGTTCTTTACTCTGGTGGACCACCAGGGGTTCGAACCCTGGACACCCTGATTAAGAGTCAGGTGCTCTGCCAGCTGAGCTAGTGGTCCATGATATGACTAATTATATGCCTATTTTATAGGAATGTAAAGAATATTTATTACACTCCTATAAAATATCAACATTAATATTATTAATATTGTAATACCCAATCTTTCATAATATTACAGGCCTCAGTAGGGAGCAAATCACTAGTCCCGACGCAATCTTCACCACTATATAGTTGAAGCACACTATGAGTGCGGCTTACTTCTTTAACAATAACATTCGTTAAGTTAGACTTAGGAACGCTAAACTGTAAACCATAACGACCAAAATAAGTAAATAGGGTTTCTTGTGTATTATACTCTATATGGACTTGAAGCATCTTTTCGCCCGGCCAGCATGATTCAATATTTTCCTTTGATCTTGGTTTTAAAAAATCAAAAAATCCCATACTACCCTCCGATTCGCCACATTGGTCGTTCTGGTTGCTCCATGCCTATACCATCATGTCGTTCTTGTTTTCGTTGCAAAGCACGTTCAATATGCTTAGCTAAAGCCTCTTCTGAGGCACCATTGCGCACGAGCGATACAAGGTCAGCCTCATCATCTCGCAACAAGCACAATCGCATTTGGCCGTCAGATGTAAGGCGCACACGATTGCAGGTATCACAATAACTATGAGACATAGAAAAAATAAAGCCCACAGCCTTACCACTAGGCAGTGCCAAATATGTAGCTGGTCCAAAGCCATAAACAGAATGAACCTCTGTGAGAGATCCACCACTAACGCGTTCTAATTGAGCCTTCCATTCATCAAAGGTAGGGCCATGGAATGCGTCACCTTGAAACGGCATGTATTCAATGAACCGCCATACAACAGGCCATTTCTCTACATACTGCAACAAAGCCTTAACTTCATCATCGGACCAATAACGAGATAAAACGGTATTAATCTTAACGGATTTAAAGTTAGCATTAATAGCGCTACGTATACCGTCGAGAACAGACTCCAACTGCCCCTCTTTACCTACACAGGTAGCAAAAGCTTCGGTTTCAAGGGAATCCAAGCTAATATTCACCCGATTTAAGCCAAGTTTTTTCAACCGTTGCGCTCGAGAGGCTAATAAACTACCATTGGTAGTCATAGAGATATCTTCAAACCAACCTGATTCTTTGATACGACTTAGTAGCTCTTCAATATGAGGATAGAGTAATGGCTCACCACCTGTGAGGCGTACTGCTTTCACACCAATATGATGGAAAGCTCCTAATATTTTCATCCACTCATCAACAGACAATAGTTGTGTTTGACTTTGAGGCGTAATTTCTGCAGGTCGGCAATAGGGACAACAAAAATTACACGCATCTGTCAGAGACAGACGTACATATTCAATTGTACGGCCCCATGCGTCTTTCATAACACACCTCGTTTACCAATTCAAAATTATTTAATAATAGATACTTCATCACCTACGCGAATCGTACCGTTTTTAAGAACCTTACCAAAGATACCTTGTGTAGGCATAATGCAAGAACCAACTTGTTTCATGATTTCGCAACCATGATGGCATTCCTTGCCAATTTGAGTAATTTCAAGAATAACATCAGCCCCTACTTGTAAGTGAGTCCCTACAGCTAATTCATAAAGAACCATACCTTCTACTGTAATGTTTTCAGCAAAATCACCAGGTTTTACATCTGCCCCTTGTGCCCGCATATGTTCAATACTCGCAATGCCAAGCAAGCTGATTTGGCGGTGCCAATTGCCTGCATGTGCATCGCCTTCCATCCCATGATCTACAATGAGATTGGCGGATTCAATATTATGTTTTTTTTGCCCTTTTTTCTCACTAATGGAGATAGCAATAATCTTTCCGTCTGCCACGTGCCCCTTCCCTTCTTATGGGAACATTCCATATACATAACTTTTTATAAACACTTAATTGTAAATACAGACTAGTATTCCTATTTTATGAAAGTATCACAAAACAGTTCTACAATTATCTATATATTATAGCATAGTATTCATACATTTTCCCTGTGAATTTAATCACTAAAAAGAACTCTATTCTATAGGAATAGAGTTCTCGTATGTATTATTTAGCGACGACCCATTTCTTGAATTTCATCGCCATGATTAACACCATTGAGTAATAAGTTAAGCAAGATTGCCGTAATACTACCAAAAGTAATGCCAGATTTTAAAATAATTTGTGCCCAATCAGGGAAATTAGCATAAAAGTTTGGTGCCGCAATGGGAATCATAGCCACTCCAATGCTAATGGCAACAAGCATTAAGTTATGATTACCATCAAAACTAACCTTACCAAGAGAGCGAATACCGCTAGCAACAATCATGCCAAACATAGCAATGCCAGCACCACCGAGTACTGCATTAGGAATACTAGCAACAATAGCGGCTAACTTAGGGAATAAACCTAACAAAATTAAGATTACTCCAGATGCAGCTACTACAAAGCGACTTTTAACACCTGTAACCGCAATAAGTCCTACATTTTGAGCAAAGGCTGTATATGGGAAACTATTAAGAATTCCCCCTATTAAAGTAGAGATACCATCGGCACGAATAACAGAAGCTAATTCTTTTCGACCTATTGGCTTATCCACAATTTCACCAATAGCAATACTATCACCTGTCGTCTCTACCATGACAACGAGCATGACGATAATCATAGATAATACAGAAGCCCAGTCAAAGGTTGGCAAACCAAAATAGAATGGTTCAATGAAAGCAACCCATTGAGATCGACCAACTTCATCAAAATTAGCAACACCCATTGCAAAGGCAATTGCTGTGCCTGCGATCAAACCTATTAATACAGAAAGATTACTTAAGAAACCTTTAGCAAACTTGTATACAAAAACAACAATTAAGAACGTAAGAAATCCAAGTCCTATGTTCGTATAACTTCCAAATTCTGGATTTCCTACACCGCCCCCCATCCAATTAATGGCAACTGGCATCAAATTAATCCCAATAAGAGTAATTATTGTTCCCGTTACAACAGGGGGAAACAGTCGAATTAGACGGCTAAAGAATGGAGCTACTATAAAAGTAAATAGACCTGCTACAATAATGGCACCGTAAATGGCAGTCATACCATGCTGTGCCCCAATCATAGTCATAGGTCCGACAGATGCAAAGGTAACACCTTGAATCATAGGGATACGCCCACCTATATTGCCAAAGCCTAATGTTTGGATTAAGGTCGCAATGCCACAGGTAAACAAGTCGGCTGTAATAAGGCGAATCAAATCCTCTACCGGTAAATTCATCGCCTGTGCCACGATAATCGGTACCGCAACAGCTCCAGCATACATGGCAAGTACATGCTGTAAACCAAAGGCAAAGAGCTGTGGTATGGGCAACATACTATCGACTGTATTTATTGGGTTCTGATCTGTCATAATGTCTCCTACATAAGACCTCGAAATATTACCCATTTATTTTACACTATCGTTCGGATTATAACAATAGAAAAAGAGAACCCATTATTTTTATATCATGTAACAGGTCCTCTTTTTATATTTTCCGAACATTTTATGTGTATTGGTACACATCATTCAGTCCAAAGTGTTTTTATTTATACAAGCCTATAATAGCCGCTTCTTTAGCATCTAGATCTTTTTCAATAGCCTGCATCTTAGCTGACACATCAGACACAAAGTTTTCATCCTTAATACCAGATAGATTAATTCTTACATTTAAGAATGCTGCTTTCACGGCGGCACGAGCATTAATGGCTGCAATAATACCATCTGTTATTAGATTTTGGTTACCTTTTTGAGATGCTAATTCAGCTAAATCAAATATTTGATTCGCTAATTCTCCAATTTCAAAGGGTACCATGGCAGCATCTTTGTAAGCTTGCTGAATCGCCGCTGTACGTATAGCCTTCTCTTCATCTGTATTCTTTGACAATCCTAATGCGTTCATAAAGATATTAAATACATCCGCATCAGCTTGAGATAATTCAAGCATGCGCTCGCGAATCTCTTCTGCTTTAACTTGAAGCTCCTCCATTTCGGTCTGAACCTCTTCATAACCTTTTTTACCAAAGGTTAAGTTCGCAACCATTTCGGCCAATGCAGCCCCAGTTGCAGCTGTTAAGGCAGCAATAGCCCCGCCACCTGGCGTTGGCTCTTTAGATGCAGTAGCAGCCACAAAATCTATCACTCGTTGTTCCACTAATTTCATAACAAGGCCTCATGTAAAAGCGATAACAAGATATGTCTTATTATCGCTTTGTAATTACTATAAAAATCTACAAATATTGAACACAATAAAAAATATAACTAATTATAGCAGACACTATAAATCTCCAGTTAAGAAACGTTCTACTACAAACAATATCTATTAAAATAAGCCTTTAATTGTGCCGTCTGCTTCAATATCCATATTAAGAGCAGCAGGGCGTTTAGGAAGGCCTGGCATTACCATTACATCACCTGTACGACAAACAATAAAGCCTGCCCCATTGGCAACACGAATATCGGATACAGTAATAGTGAATCCTGTTGGAGCCCCTAATAATGCTGGATTATCAGATAAGGAATATTGCGTTTTCGCCATACATACAGGCAAACGATCCAGTCCCCAATCTGCTAATTGTTTAATTTGCTTTTTGGCTTTGTCCGTAAAGATAACTCCATCGCCACCATAAATAGTTTTAACGATTTTATTAACTTTATCCTCTAAACTATCTTCCAAATCATATACGAATTTAGGTACTGGCTTAGGACCTTCAAGTAACTCTACGACTTTTTTTGCCATATCAGTGCCGCCTTCGCCGCCCTTTTCCCAACATTCATTAAGTTCTACAGGCACGCCAAACTCATCACACAAGCGAGTCAACTCTGCAACTTCTGCGTCAGTATCGCTAGCAAATTTATTGATTGCCACTAATACAGGCACATTAAAGTAACGCATGTTTTCAATCGCTTTTTGCAAGTTACTGAAACCTTTAGTTATGGCTTCAACATTTTCTGTATTCAACTCTTGTTTCGGTACACCACCATGCATTTTAAGAGCTCGTAATGTAGTTACGATGACGATTGTATCTGGGAAAATATCGCCGTATCGGCATTTGATGTCAAGGAACTTTTCAGCACCCAAGTCAGCACCAAAGCCGGCTTCAGTAACTACGATATCACCAAGTTTAAGCCCTAGTTTTGTAGCTACAATGGAGTTACATCCATGAGCTATATTCGCAAATGGACCACCGTGAACAATAGCTGGTGTATGTTCCAATGTTTGTACAAGATTCGGCTTGATAGCATCTTTCATAAGGAGAGCCATCGCACCTTGGCATCCAAGTTGATGAACATAAACAGGCTCACCTGCTAAGTTACAACCGATAATAATACGACCAAAACGCTCTTTTAAATCTTCTAAATCCTTAGCTAAGCAAAGAATAGCCATGATTTCAGAAGCTACAGTAATCATAAAGTGATCTTCTCGTGGGAAACCACACACTTTACCGCCAAGAGCAACCGTTACATTACGAAGAGCACGGTCATTCATATCTAGTACACGAGTCCAGGATAGTTGACGCAAATCGATTTGCAATTCATTACCTTGATGGATGTGATTGTCAATCATAGCGGATAATAAATTGTTAGCCGCTGTAATAGCGTGCATATCACCTGTAAAGTGAAGATTGATATCATCCATTGGCACAACTTGAGCATAACCGCCACCTGCCGCACCACCCTTAATACCAAATACAGGCCCTAAGGATGGCTCACGCAATGTAGCGATAGCATTTTTACCGATTTTTTGTAAGCCTTGTACAAGGCCGATACTCGTTGTAGATTTACCTTCCCCTGCCGGTGTTGGAGTAATAGCTGTAACAAGAACCAATTTGCCATCTGGCTTAGATTCTAAACGGCGAATAGCATCAAAGGAAATTTTCGCTTTATAATGACCATATTGTTCAATATCATCAGGTGTTAAACCACATTTATCAGCAATAACCTGAATCTTCTCCATTGTATTCTGTTGGGCAATCTCAATATCGCTTAACATAAAGCCTCCTCGGCACCATGGCCATCTATCAACTATATAACAACTATTATAAACTTATTATCTAATATTTAGTATTTAATATTAAATGTCTACTGTAAATGTATATTTGTACAACTACAGTAATCTATTATATATGAAAGTAGTCCTTATGTCTAATACTAATCATTAACAAATTAAGTATTTTGACTAATATATAATACCAATTTACGCACCATTAAACTCAGTATATAAAAAGCCTTAATGTAGATTACATTAAGGCTTCTCGTTAAGTACAAGATTATTTAATGAAACCTACGTGTTTATAGATTTCTTCCAATACTTCATCTTTATTCTTGTTATATTCAATTTTCTTTTCTTCAAAGTAATTATTGCCTTCTGCATCAATAGATACAATAAGAGGTCCAAACTCTTTAACCTTAAAAGTCCATAAAGTTTCGCACATTCCAAGTTCGCGCCAATTAGCAGATTCTACCTTTTCAACTTCTGTAGCAGCAAGAACTGCGTTCCCCGCTGGGAATACACAATGTAGTGCACCAAAGTCTTTACATGCACGCGCTGTGTCTGATCCCATCCCGCCTTTACCAACAATAAGGCGTACACCTGTTTTTTTCACAAACTCGTACTCAAATTTTTCCATCCGCATAGATGTAGTAGGTCCTACAGACACAACTTCAAACTCATTATCGCTTATAGTACGAATAATTGGTCCTGCATGGAGTATAGCACCATCTTTAATGTCAACTGGTAACGTTTGACCTTCTTCCACCACCCTGCGATGCCCCATATCTCTAGTAGTAGTAATATACCCAGTTAAATAAATCACATCGCCTGGCTTAATTCCTTCTAGATCAGATTTTTGAATAGGTGTAGTTAATATTTTCTTAGCCATTATAGTGTCACTCCTTTATGAGATTTAACTGTGCAATTACCATCTTTATCAAATACTAGATTGCCTCGACGATGATTCCAACAACCTACGCTGACAGCACAAGAAATAACAGATGGATGACGTGTACCATGTTCAATATTCACACCTAAAACAGTTTTATCCCCACCCATACCTTGAGGGCCAATACCAATTTTATTAATTCCATCTTCTAATAATTGTTCCATATAAGCAGCTTTTTCGTTAGGTGCTTTTGAAGATACAGGACGCATTAATGCCTTTTTAGATAAACCAGCCGCAGTATCAATAGTAGTAGCAATCCCTACACCCACTAAAAGTGGAGGACACGCATTTAAACCATAGCTCGTCATCAAGTCGAGAACAAACTTAGCAACACCTTCATAACCTTCGCCTGGCATTAATGTTTTACCAGAACCTGGCAAAGAACAACCACCACCAGCCATGTATGGAAAAATTTCTACATCATCACGTCCAGGAATGATATCCCAGTGAATATAAGGTGCTGTCAAACCAATATTTGTACCAGTGTTAAATTCATCAAAGGTTTCCACACAATTTAGTCGCAAAGGAGCTTCTTGTGTAGCTTTATATGTAGCATCTTTTAAGATTTCCTCTAGCTCACCAATTAGGGGATAGTTAGAACCTACTTTTACCCAAAACTGTAATACACCTGTATCTTGGCATGAAGGGCGATTAAGCTGAGCTGCTAAATCCATATTATGTTGCATTGTTTCATAAATAGATTTAGCCATAGGATTTTTTTCATCCTTAGCTAATTCATGGATTTTTTCTTGTACATCATCAGGCAATACCTTTGCCATATAAGAAATGAAGTTAGCTATTTTATTTGTCATTTCTTGCACTTGTTGATCCTTCGTACTCATCGTAAACCTCCTATAGGACTTCACTATTTAGAACTCTATAATACTGTCTATTTATAACCTTAGTACCTATCACTAATTACATTGTACTCTTTTTCAGAGATATAACTATCCAATTTACAAGTTTGTTTTATTGGCACAAGGACCTTAGAATTATATAAAATCACCCGAATCTATAGAGTCTAATATTATCAAATATACAATTTCGCCCATATAAAAAAAGAAAAGAGCACTACTTATCTGAAGTAATACTCTTTTACCATATATTTATTTACTATTATGATATATACAAAATCACCTATACCTAATGATTGTATATTTTTAAAATTGGAAAAATAACGCTATAAAGTTTACGCCATATTATCACCGCATTGAAGCTAGATAAATTAAGATGATAGTTTTCTAACAACACTCTCAAGTTGTTCCTTAACGTCCTGTAATTTTTGATTAGCCTGCTTTAATTCAAGACTATATACAGAATCATCTCTATAGGCTACGCAAGATTGTAAGATTTCCATAATATCATTTTCTTGAGTAGAGATAATTTCCTTCCAATCATGTAGTTTTGTTTTACGCCCCATCTCTTTTGCTTGTTTACGATATTCTGATGGCGTCGTATGGAAATGTTTCTTAAAAGCTACATTAAAGGCTTTAATATCTGCAAACCCACAGCTGCTTGCAATATGTGCAACCCCATCATTAGAATTGACCAAACGTACTGTTGCCTCTCGCAACCGCAAACGCAAAACATATTCAAGAAAAGAAACACCTAATTGGCGTTTAAAAAACTGAGATGTATAGTTCACATTATAACCGCCAATTTTGGCAATATCTTCTAACTCAATCTTTTGCTGATAGTTTTCATCAATGTAAGCAATCATTTTATCAAAGGTAGCTACGGTCATATCAGCAGGCTTTGTATGTACAGGGATAGTCTTAACCGCATCAATTTCACGATATATATCACTAGTCAACGATAAATAGTGACTCTCCAAGCATAATTGACGATCAGGACTTTCACCACTCACCATTAGTAACATCATTTGTGCTGCATGATGACGTAAAGACGCAAAGAATTGATTATACCGATTAGTTTTATCTGAGCGCAATACAAATTGATACATTCCAAAATTAGGATCAAAGTATTGGAAAAACTCCTTACTTACATGAATAACAAGAGCTGTCGTATCCTCCTCTAAGGCCAACGTAGCATGACCTACTTGAGGCGAAATAATAATAGCATCAAGCGGTTCCATTGTAAAAACCTCACTATTACAACTCATATCAATTCTGCCCTTTAACAAAATTAGGATTTCAACACCACTGTGCCAGTTGTAATGATATGTACTAACCTTATATATATCACTATTAAAATCTATATGATTGTGTTTATAGGTATAGTAAAAATAATCCATAACAATTGCATACTCCCTAGAAAATCAAATAGTATTTATTGAGTACCATATTTTAAAAGCCAATTTTCTCTAATAGAGATAATGCAAATATAGAAAGACCTCTACCAATCCCACCAGCCACCAAAATTGTCAAATATGGAATATCAAAATGCACCCCTCGCAAATACAAGGGATGCATTTATTATGATATATTTATTTAACTACGGTCAACAGCATCTTGAAGCTTTCTCGTGCGTCGAGGCTATGTGGCACTTCAGATGGCATGATCAAGGTTTCACCAGCCTTCACATTGTGTTCTGTATCACCAACAACGATGTGCGCCTCTCCATCGAGAATTTGAACAATCGCATCACCTACTGTTACATGAGTAGAAATTTCTTCCCCCTTTGGTAACGCAAACAAAGTAATGCTGAGGCGTTCATTTTGGGCAATCGTAATACTAATCACTTGCCCTTCTTTATAGTCTAGATGCTCACCTAGATGTAAAATTTCATTTACCGGAATATTTTTTGTGAAAGTCTTACTCATAGAAATCACTCCTTAATAGCTATATAATAGTAAAAGTAAATAAAAAGTAGATTTAAACAGTTTTATCAAAACCCAATTGATATAACTAAAAAATATCCTTCCCTTAATTTTATTATAATTTAATTGAGATTAAATTTCAGTATCTTTGGTGACAAAATTTAAAATATTTTTGGATAAACGAAATGTTTTGAATAAACGCAAAGACGAGGACTCCTAAGAGACCTCGTCTTTTTATATTATGATTAACTATAAATATTATAGTTATTTAACTAGATATATTTGTATCTATAACTCTAAAGCCTTAGAGTAAGAATCTAAAAATCAATACGTTCTAAACTGCAGGCAGCAAGTCTAATAGATACACATTAAATGTATCACCAGGATGTACTTCATGAATCCCTCGTGGAATACATGCCAACGCATTCACAGTATATAGCCCTAACATACTACTACTATTAAAGTGACGATTAGCCACAAAACGTGGCGCTCCACCGCAAAATATGACTTTCCCTTGTACATAACGATCAAAGGCATTGCGTTTGAAGATTTCTGTATCCATTACACAAGCCACCACTGGAGTCGTCCAATTAGCCAACCCCTTATAACGCTTCAAGGTAGGTGCTACGATTAAATGCCACCCATTAAAGGCAGCCCCTGGATTACCGGACAAACCAAAGATAATCTGACCTTTTGGGGTAACCGCACCATAAGATGCTGCACCTGGTCGCATTTGAATACGGGCATAGATAGATTTTGCCCCTAGTTTTTCATAAATAAGAGGCATCGTATCAAAAAGACCTACCGATACACCACCAGAACTGATAATAACATCTGCTTCTTCACTAAGTTTCAAAACATGATTGATTTCAGAGTCTAGCTCCTCCGGGGCATCACTTACATGATAGTGTGTTATCTTGTGAAACCCTAAATCCTCCAAGAGCCCACAAATCATAGCTCGATTAGAGTTGTAAATTTTACCAGGTGTTAAACTTTCACTAGGTTCAATAACCTCGTGACCAGAGGTAAGAACTAACACGCGAGGCATGGCATTAACAGATATTTTCGTCATACCAAGCCCCGTCAAAATGGTTTGTACTGTAGATGTTACCTCTGTACCTCGTGGAATCACAATAGTTCCGGCATTACACTCCTCACCTTGTGGAATAATATGATCACCACAATGATATTTGCCTTGAATCGTAATTGTAGTTTGTGGTTCACCAGTGCCAACCACTTGTTCTTGCATGATGACAGTATCACATGTATCTGGTACCGCTGCACCAGTCATAATACGCACCGCATGACCAACTTCTACGGGATGTTCCCATACAACACCAGCACCAATGATACCGTCAACGATATATTCATTACGGCCTTCTTCATAGACGATGGCATAACCATCCATAGCAGATTTTGGGAATGCAGGTACATCTGTGGGAGCAATAATATCCTCTGCTAACACGTACCCCTTCGCAGCCTTAACATCTATTGTTTCAACTTTATGAACTTGCGTTTGTAAGGCTTCATCCCACAATTGGAGTGCCTTCTCAACAGTAACGACGGCCATTTAAACTCCTCATCATTTCCTGTATGTGACGTACCAATTCAGGTACGTCTTGATCTAACTTGCCAATTTCTATCGTCGCCACTCGGTCCATGTTATCCGAGATAAGCTCTTCCGTATGTCCCTCTTGGGTAACCTCTATAATAGGGGCAATCCCTTGAGACCGTGATTCTAGTATAACTATATCTACAGGCATAAACTGTGATATTTCGTACAGGTTTGACTGTTCTTTTGTACGTATGCGAATCGCTGTTTCAGTAGGCCCTGCAATAGCAACCGCATCAGCCCCAGCTTTATAAGCAAGATCTGTATCTGTTCCCTCATGATCCATCTGAAAGCCATGTTTATCGCTTTTGACAACACCAACGGATAAACCGATTTTTTGTAACTCAGGCACAAGACGCGTTACAACAGTTGTCTTACCCGTTTTACGTTTTGATGCGACCACACTAATTAAAGGTACACGGCGAAATTCATTTTCCGCCAAAGCTCGTGCCCATTGATAATCTTCAAAGCGATTAATATTACTTAATTCCCAGCTATAGTCACAAGCATCAATGGATTCAACATGACCAATAACATCAAGAGCATGATGCAAGGACATATCTTCACTAACAAGAATAGATTGAATTAAAGATGCAATATGTGGTCTATAAATACCGGCCATAGGCTCAGACTTACCACTTTCACCATAAGGAACAATAGCATTCCAATCATTATGATTTACTTGATAGAGCCAATCATAATACAAATCCATTTCCATGAATGGCATATCTACTGCCATTACTGCATAAGCAGAACTAGTACCAACCGCTAGAGTGCTATACAGCCCCCCTAAAGGTCCGCATCGCCCAACAGAATCCCGAACAATAGAAACCTTATTTTTCTCATCGTTCGATAATGTATCTATAATATGGGTCTGTATAGCAAGTCCTAATTGCTCGTCATCACCGATGGAGATAAGAATATCTTGAATATCTGCATCTAAGCCCTTACGAAGGGCATGAGATATAAGACTTTCACCATTAATCCAAGGCAACAAAGCTTTAGGTTGCCCCATTCTAGTGCTGAGTCCTCCAGCCAAAATAATTAAACCTAATTTATCCACGACGTTGTAAACCTCGTTTAACACCTTGGTAAATGAATAGTAAAACCGCAATATTTAAAAGGCCATCTGGCACCATATAGGATGCATTATAAATCATAGAATAAACCCAAGGATTCTGCCCTTGCGGAGCATAGCTAGCAAAGACTACAGCACCGCTCGTAACAGATGCCCCCCAACGCAATACAATACCTACGATGGATCCAGTGATAAGTCCAGAAAGAGAATCTTTAAAGTAACCACAAACGCCAATAGCACCGTAAGCAACCAAGTAGTCTAATACAATACTTAAATAATGAACAGATGATTTAAAGCCTAAAATAAAGTGTAATATACCATATACAACACCTACGAAGATACCTCGTGTTCCGCCCCAACGATATGCGTAAATCATGAGTGGTACCAAAGCTGCCGCCTTAATAGAGCCCCCCTGTGGCATATGAAAAATCGTAATAAATGACAACACTTGAGCAATGGCAATTGCTACGCCAGCTTCAGCAAGCATACGGGTTTTAGACTGTTCCACATTAATCAACCTCCTTTTACCATATATCTATAAATGAATATATTATTTATACAATCTACTTGTATTGTACTACAGTTTATCCCTTACACCAAACAAAATATTCGGAACGTATTGAAAATTTTATGAGTCTCTTGTATAATGGTACAGGTTCAATATGTAATACTCGAAGGAGATATAGAAACTATGATTAATACAACTAACATCTTTGATTATGAAGACGTGCAATTGATTCCTAACAAATGTATTGTCTCCAGTCGTAGCGAATGTGATACACATGTAAAATTAGGTAAACGCACATTCCGCTTGCCAGTAGTACCTGCTAATATGCAAACTATTATCGACGAAGAGTTGGCTGAAAAATTAGCTCGTGAAGGGTATTTCTATATCATGCATCGTTTCCAACCAGAACGTCGTATGGACTTTGTAAAACGTATGCACGACCTTAACCTATATTCTTCTATTTCTATCGGCGTAAAAGCTGAAGAATTTGCTTTAGTTGATGAATTTAAGAAAGCAAACTTAACCCCAGAATATATCACTATTGATATTGCACATGGTCATTCCAATGCGGTCATCGAAATGATCCAATACATAAAAAAGAACTTACCTGAAACCTTCATTATCGCTGGTAATGTAGGCACTCCAGAAGCAGTTCGTGAACTAGAAAATGCTGGTGCTGATGCGACTAAAGTAGGCATCGGTCCTGGTAAAGTATGTATCACAAAATTGAAAACCGGCTTTGGTACTGGTGGCTGGCAATTAGCTGCTGTTCGCTGGTGCGCAAAAGCAGCTACTAAACCTATCATCGCTGACGGCGGTATTCGTGACCATGGCGACATCGCAAAATCCATTCGCTTTGGTGCTACCATGGTTATGATTGGCTCCCTCTTTGCAGGTCACGAGGAATCCCCAGGGGAAGAAAAAATCGTTGACGGTAAAGCTGTAAAAGAATACTTTGGTTCTGCTTCTGAGTTCCAAAAAGGGGAACGCAAAAACGTAGAAGGCAAAAAGATTTTCATCGATTCCAAAGGTTCTATCTTCGATACATTAACTGAAATGGAACAAGATTTACAATCCGCTATTTCTTACGCTGGCGGTACGACTCTACAAGCCATTCGCAAAGTAGACTATGTACTTGTTAAAAACTCTATCTTCAATGGCGATCGCTAATCTAATCAATATATAATGATAGTTCTAAAAGCCACAGGTTCTAGACCTGTGGCTTTTTAATGCGTGAAATACATAAAATATAAAAATATGAAAAAGAAGCTACGATATGAGAATCGTAGCTCCTTAATTATAGGCTATTAAATTTGTTCTTCACTAAGTCCACAGTCTTTACTCATTAAATGGTATGCGTATTTACCAATACCTGCACTTACAACAAGCAATGTAGTCAATACGATAAATGCTACTGTAAGACTTGTACCGTGCGCAATGAAACCAATTAAAGCAGGTCCCATCAAAATACCCATATAACCGAGCATTGTGGATGTTGCGACCGCTTGTGTCATAGGAATGACATTTTGTTCCCCCATTGCAGAGAATAGGTTTGGTACTATCATAGCTAATGAAATACCCAATAATAAGTAAGTATACATAGATGCATGACCTGGCAAGAACACGATAAGCCCCATCGCAATAGAGCCAAGTAAGTAGCCACCAACAACAACTTGCTTTGATGTTAAGTGTTTACCTAATCTATTACCAAGCAAACGGCCTATACACATAGTACCATTAAAGAGCATTACACCCATGACAGCCTCTTCGATAACAATCCCTTTATCTTCAAATAAATATAATGCACTCCAATCCCCTACAGCACCTTCTACCAAGTAAGAAACAAAGGACAATAAACCAAAAATAAGAGCGATTGGATGAAAGGACAATGGGCTTTTAGATTTTTTAGTAACCTTTGCATTTGGATTACTACCAAAGGTTAACATAAATTGGCTAATTATAACCATGGCAATAAATAGTACGATGAGAAGTCCCCAAATACTTTGATTAACAGGCAGCGATAAGATTTTTAAAAGCACGAGCAAAACACCAGCACCGGCAAAACCACCTAAGCTCCACCCACCATGATAGGCACCCATCAAGTGCTTTTTGCTCACCTTTTCAGTTAAAATGGCTTGTAAATTAGCCGATGCCGCACTTAGGCCTGTACCAATGCCAAAGAAGAATAAAGCAGCTGTTGTAGTAGCAATGGTAGAACACATGGTAATAACAGCAAGAGATAACATACCAATAAAACTAGCCAATAAAACGACTCTCTTACACCCAAAGCTTTCTACAAGCTTACCTGCTATAGCCATGGATAAACAAGAACCTACACCGAGCAACAAAATCATGGAACCTAATACATCTTCACCAATACTAAGCTTTGCTTTTAAATATGGCACAAAACCAGCCCATAAAGCTGTATACATACCAGGGATAAAAAATGCCCCAAAAGCACCACGAATATTTGCTGTTGAAATAGAAACTTGATCGTTCATTACATCCTTTCTGGCTTCTAGAACCGTCCGGCGAAGAAAGGCCCTTTTTATCCGCAAAATACTAAAACTTGTACTTTAACAGGAAACCATTTTAATTACATATGATTTAATATTGGAATATGATAAACCCCTTTACGAAAAATGTAAAGGGGTTTATCAGATTAAAATTTATTTATTTTCTTGTAACCAAGCAATGGCATATTCCGCATACACCGCTGATGCCGCAGATAGTACGGAGTCATCCATATTAAATCTATTATTATGGTGGTCGAAGGTAGCCTCTACTTCAGGGTTTTGAATACCAATAAAAGCAAAGCATCCTGGTTTATCTTGTAAATACCATGCAAAATCTTCTCCAGGCATTACTTTACGCATCTTAGAAAGCTTGTCTTTACCTAATGTATCAATAACAACACGTTCTGCTAGTTCACTGGATTCATGATCATTAATAGTAGGTGGTACTTTTTTTACATATTCTAATGTAGCAGTCGCGCCATAAGCTTCAGCCGTATGTTCTACTACGCGGCGTATGGATTCAACATAATACTCTTCTTGATCAGGATCAAAGAATCGAATGGTACCACCCATTTTCGCTTCACCAGGGATAACATTCCATTCAGATCCAGAATGAATATTCCCAATAGTTAGTACAAGAGAGTCTAACGCGCTAACATTACGAGACACTACGGTTTGCAAATTCATAACGATGGCACTAGCCACCACGATAGCATCGACCGCTTGGTGTGGCTGCGCACCATGGCCTTGTTTGCCTTTTACGTTGATAGTAATCTGACTACTTGCAGCCATACGTGGGCCTTCCTCTACAGAGATAAAACCTGCTGGTAAGTCAATCCATACATGTCCACCAAAGATGGCATCCACCTTATCGTACCAGTCGCCAAATTTGATGAAATCTGGTGCCCCAGCCCCGGTCTCCTCAGCAGGTTGAAAGGCTAAATATACGTCGCCTTCGATGCGGTCTTTCATAGACATTAACATCTTTGCCGCACCTAGTAAAATAGCCATATGTCCATCATGACCACAAGCATGCATTTTACCCTCTACTTCAGATTTATAGTCCACTGTATTATGTTCATGAACAGGCAGTGCATCGATGTCGGCGCGCAATGCAATAGCCTTTCCAGGCTTAGCACCATGGATAATACCGATTAAGCCTATACCACGTTCTGTGTCTACATGAACCTCTACGCCCATCGATCCTAATTCTTTAGCGAGTGTCTTTGTCGTTTTAAACTCTTCGTTGCTGAGCTCTGGATGTTTATGAAAATATCTACGCCAATCTTGAACGTAGCTTTTATATTGCTCTATTAAATCGCGACTATGCATCGTATCGCCTCCTCTAATATCAGTATATCAATTACATATCAATATGCATCACTAATATATAACGATTATACAGTCTACGAATTTATAAATACACAATCTACATGCGCCAAGAAAAACCCCTTATTTAGGGGAATAACAGGATAAATGTAAAAGAAAACGACAGGCAGCGCCATGTCGTTTTCTCAGTTTCTTATCGGTTGCGCAATACTGCTTGTACCGCTAAGGATACAACAGCTGTTGCAACTGTCACAGCAGCGGTGATTTTCGCCGTTGTGATAATTTCTTCTTTTGTAGGTTTTGCTTTTGCAGCAATGTCCAACGTTTTTGCTACCGCCGGAACCAATACTTCATTACGTAAGGATTCTGTATTCATATTTACTCCTCCAATATAGACTGTTTCTTCTAGGGTAACACGAATACGGACTAAAGTCTATATAATCATCGGTTTATTTCCATAGTTCAATGTTACATAACTATAGTAAACAATATTTATGAAAGCTAGACGAATTCTTATTTTGCAGCTAATTCTTCAATCACTTCAGCCAAAATACGTATCGCCTTTTCTAATTGTTCTTGTGGAATATTAAGGGCTGGTAAAAGTCGTACCTTATTTTTAGCAGATAAGCATACTACGCCCTTTTCTAAACATTTTGCAATGACAGCTTTTGCATCTACTGTAGTCTCAATACCGAGCATGAGCCCCATACCACTAACACCAATGACACCAGGTTTACCAGTTAAGGTAGATTTTACGTATTCCCCTTTTACTTTTACAGAATCGAGAAATTCAGGAGTTAACCGGCTAATAATAGTGTTCCCTGCTGCCGCGCAGATTGGATTTCCCCCAAAGGTAGTAGCGTGGGCACCAGCATTTAAAACGTACTGCATCTTTTCATTGAACAAAGTAGCCCCCATTGGTAGACCTCCCGCCAAGCCTTTTGCAGTAGATACCACATCTGGTTCGATGCCAAATTGTTGGTATGCATATAGACTACCAGTTCGACCATTACCAGTTTGTACCTCATCGATGAGTACCAGTTGATCGTGTTCATGCGCATATTTTGTTACCGCTTGGACAAACTCTTTATCTAAGGGCATAACCCCACCTTCACCTTGGATAGGCTCCATCATGATGGCACAAACAGCTGGATCAGCAAGGACTTTCAACGCTGCATCAATATCATTGGCCGGAGTGTGAATAAAGCCTTCCGTAAATGGGAAGAAATGTTGATGGAATACATCTTGTCCTGTAGCAGACAAGGTGGTAATAGTACGACCGTGGAAACTATTGACCAAGGTAACAACTACATGACGACCTTCGCCGTATTTGTCATGGCTGTATTTACGCGCTGCCTTAATAGCACATTCGTTAGACTCCGCACCAGAGTTAGAGAAAAACACCTTTTTCATCCCCGTTTTCGCGCAGAGCTGTTTCGCTAGTTCAATTTGCGGCAAAGAATAGTATAAATTAGAAATATGATTCAACGCATGAGACTGCTTAGTAACAGCCTCAGTCCACTCATCATCGTCAACACCAAAAGCGGTTACACCAATGCCAGAGCCAAGATCGATGTACTCTTTACCATCTACGTCCCACAAGAGAGAACCCTTCCCTTTTTCAAAGCATACGTTAAACCGACCATACGTATTGGCTATATATTCTTTATCTTGTTTTTCAAAATCCATTGTATTATTCATGATATCCTCCAAACGTACGGCCTTGCCGCCGTCATCTATATAAAAGGTAGTCAGATGATTACCAAAATTATATCTACTATTTTAAGCTACAAACATGGTACCAAGACCTTCATCGGTCAATAGTTCGATAAGAATGGCATGTGGAATTTCACCATTGATGATAAATACCTTCTGTGCCCCTGCTTCGATGGCCTCTAAGCAGCAATCTACTTTAGGAATCATACCTCCTGCAATGATACCATCGGCTTTTAACTGAGCTGCCTCAGCCATTGTAATTTTAGAAATTAAAGAATCTGGATCATGTACATCTCGCAGTACACCATCAATATTGGTCATAGCCACCATTGTTTCCGCCTTGAGAGCGCCTGCAATCTTTGCGGCTACCGTATCAGCATTAATATTGTAAGTATTACCATCGGCACCCATGCCGATAGAAGAAATAACCGGAATATAGCCACGGCTAATTACGTCATGGATAATGCTCGTATCAATAGTATCAATATAACCTACATAACCAAGTTCTTCGTTTTGTTTATGAACTTGAATCATGTTGCCATCCACACCACAGAGGCCAACAGCTTTACCACCTAGATCCGTTAAATCCGCTACGAGACCTTTATTCACCTTGCCGGCTAATACCATTTGTACAACATTCATTGTTGCTTCATCTGTAACGCGTAATCCATTAGCAAAATGTGATTTAATTTGCATCGCCTCTAAGGTACTATTAATAGCTGGGCCACCACCATGAACAAGGACTACTTTGACCCCCACTAATTGAAGTAATAGTAAATCCTTCATGACAGATTTTTTTAACTCTTCATCAACCATGGCATTGCCGCCGTATTTAACGACAACATACTGATCGGTATATTGTTTTATATATGGAACGGCCGCCGTTAGTATCTGCGCCCGCATTGCATTTGTTACGTCCTTCATAGTATTACCTCTACCCCAATACCAATCCAGTCTCTTCTGGCAAACCTAATGCGATATTCATGCATTGAACAGCCGCACCAGATGCACCTTTACCTAAATTATCGAATATAGCGTGAACCATAATGCGTTCATCGTTACCAGTCACATAGATTTTCATGCGGTCCGTATTGCTTAATTGATTAGCGTTTAACATGCCAGTGTTACTATTTTCAGTAAATGGCGCGACCGTAATGATCGTACTATGTTTGTAAAAGTCTTCTAATACTTGTTGCACCTTATCAATGCAAACAGGTTTATGACATAAACGACTATGAATACCTACTGTAACCTCCATCCCAGAGTAGTAGTCATCAACGATTGGCATAAAAATTGGCGCTTCACTAATGCCGCATACATGTTGTACTTCAGGTAAATGTTTATGTTCTTGACCAAGCCCATATTGACGAGGAGCATAAAGGAAATAGTCTTTTGGATTACTTTCATATTGGCCAATCATCTTTTTACCACCACCGCTATAACCTGTTAAAGATGTAATGGTGAAAGGATAATCCGCTGGCACGAGCCCTGCTTTTACAAGAGGCGCTATACAAGCAATCATACCACTCGCATGACAGCCAGGATTTGCAATATGTTTTTTAGTTGCAATAGCTGTTTTGTAGCTTTCACCTAGTTCTGGGAACCCATATGCCCAACCAGCTGTAGTTCTAAACGCTGTAGAAGTATCAATAACCTTACATGGAAAATCACCAATAGCGGCCATAATTTCCTTAGAAGCCACATCAGGTAAACATAGAAATACAAGATCCGCTTTTTTTGCAACCACTTTAATAGCCTCAAGATTTTTGCGATCCTCATCAGCTGTGGCTAAGAGTTCTATATCTTTTCTATCGGATAATCGTTCATGAATTCTAAGACCAGTTGTGCCTTCATGACCAACAATAAATACTCTATGGGGTGTCATAATAAACCTCAATTCTCACCTATTGGTGACTCACACCTATTTATATAGCCCTTTACCCAATATAAATAGGAAACAAACTATACGATTCATTACCATTTAGGAGAATGAATTTATTTCAATGGATAATCTCCAAAGGTAGCAACCATAACTGCCTTAATCGTGTGGAGGCGATTTTCTGCTTCTTGGAACGCTAAAGAGTTTGGACCTTCGAATACCTCTTCGGTCACCTCAATGCCATTCATGCCAAACCGTTCATAAATATCTTTACCTACTTGTGTTTCTGTGTTGTGGAACGCTGGCAAACAGTGGCAGAACTTAGTATTTGGATTGCCAGTTAATGCCATCATTTCTGCATTTACTTGGAATGGTTTAAAGGTATTGATACGTTCCTCCCACATATCGTAAGTATCACCCATCGTTACCCACACACCAGTGTAAATGACATCTAAGCCTTTAACTCCTTCAGCTACATCATCTGTGCAAGTAATAGTAGCACCTGTTTCTTTAGCCACTTTTAAGCACTCTTCATAGAATGGACCAGCTGGCCAGTATTGTTTAGGACCAATAAGTCTGAAATCCATCCCCATTTTAACGGCACCACTCATCAAGGCATTGCACATATTTGATTGACCATGTCCAACATAAGCAAAGGAAATTTCATTCAACGATTTGTCGATATTTTCTTGTATGGTTAAGAAATTTGCTAATGTTTGTGTAGGATGATCCATATCCGTAAGCCCATTCCAAACTGGCACACCAGAGTATTCCGCCAATGTATCTACGTCCTCTTGGTCAAATCCTCTAAACTCGATAGCGTCATACATGGAACCAAGAACACGAGCGGTATCCTTTAAAGATTCTTTCTTATTCATTTGGGACCCTGTAGGTCCAAGATATGTTGTAAAAGCACCTTGGTCAGCAGCACCTACCTCAAAAGCGCAACGTGTCCGTGTTGAGTCCTTTTCAAAAATTAGAACAAAGTTTTTACCTTCTAATGTTTTAATTTCCTTGCCCGCTTTTTTATCTGCTTTTAGCTTCGCTGCTAAATCCAAAAAATACTTAATTTCCTCTGGTGTATATGGAAGCATTGTTTTAAATGATTTATGTTGTAAACTTTTCATGATAACCTCTTATATGTAAACTACATCTTTTCTTGTAAAAATTCGGCGGCCAACGCTGCCATCATTGTGATACCTGGTTCAAGAATACTTTCATCGATGGTGAAAGCTGCATTATGCAACGCTGGATTGCCTTCAAAGCCAGTGCCTAACCAAAGGAAAGCACCTTTAATCTTATGAAGATAGGCGGAGAAGTCTTCTGCCGTCATAGACGGGAATTCAGGATGTACCACCGCTTCTTTGCCAAAATATTTTTCTACAATAGATGTGGCATAATCGATGGCCTCTGGATCATTGATAGTAGCACCATGACCACGTTTATAGTCCAAGGTGCTTTCCGTTTTAAACATCACATCTAGGGCCTGTAAGCTTTCACTTAAACGTCGCTCAATATAATCACGTTTCTCTGGTTCATAGGTACGGCAAGTACCTTCAAGATACACGTCACCACAGCCCACATTGTATCGGTCACCACCATTAATCACTCCAATTGTGCACACGAGATTTTCCATGGGATTCGTTTCACGAGCTACCATGGACTCCACATTTACAATCCAGTTTGCGGCTGCTACTATTGCGTCTACCCCATTATGAGGTTCTGCACCATGAGTAGCTTTCCCTTTAATGTGTACGAGGAAGTGATCGGATGCAGCCATGAGATTACCTTTTTTAAGACCTACAGTTCCCACTGGCAATTGAGGCCACACATGAAGTCCATATATCTCATCCACATCGTCGAGGATGCCGCTATCGACAATGCCTTGAGCCCCTGGAAATAAAGCTTCTTCTTCTGAAGGTTGAAATACGAGTTTCACGGTCCCATGTAATTGATCTTTAATAGATTGTAGAATCGCCGCTGCACCAAGTAAAATTGCCATGTGGCTATCATGACCACAGGCATGCATAACACCTTCATTTTGTGAAGCAAAGGGGAATCCCGTTATTTCATGTATGGGTAACGCATCCATATCGGCACGCAATGCAATAACAGGGCCTGTATGAGCACCTTCTATCTTACCGATAACAGCATAATCAGAAATATCGTTTACAAAGGGAATTCCTAGTTCACCAAGCACCTTTTGAATAAATAAAGATGTATTCTTTTCTTCACCAGATAGCTCTGGATGACTATGAATATGTCGGCGCCATTCCACAACTTGTTCTTTATATTGGGAGGCATATATCTTAATTAAATCTTGTAATGCATTCATTAGGCTATCTCCTTTATACACGATATGTATATTTTATACATATTTTGTGTATTTTTATAATCTATACACGTATTATAATACTACCTACCATAATTAGCAAGTATTTATACAAATCTTCCGTATTTTTATTTGTTATATTGTAAATCAATTTTACTTATAGATTCTTGCAACCTTTGATTAGAGAAAAATAGACAAAAAAGACACCTTCCAAAAAAGGTGTCTTTTTCTTATTTTTCAATGACTGATTCGTCGAGTTGAGTACCATCAGGTAAAAATGATTTTACAATCAGCTTATTCGGTGTCACTGTCATAGACATATAATTATTCGTTTCAG
This sequence comes from uncultured Veillonella sp., assembly GCF_963551295.1. Lineage (NCBI taxonomy): Bacteria > Bacillati > Bacillota > Negativicutes > Veillonellales > Veillonellaceae > Veillonella > uncultured Veillonella sp. Next base: position 10,659 of record NZ_CAUVFT010000023.1, on the reverse strand, counting down.
GCTGAGGTGCTACATATACATCTAATGGATGTTGCTTCCACTTAGGACGTCGTGCATCACCAGCTATCCCTGTAAGGATATATAGTGGACCAGATGGGTCTCGATCAAAGTTTCGCACATGACCGCGGTTGCGGTATGTATGTAAATGAGCAGATAAAACTAAGTCTACATTAAACTCATCGAAGATAGGCATAAATAATACACCCTCATCATCAAAACCTACATCGCGACTTGCACCTGGTCGGTCAAAGGCATATTGGAATGGATCTCTATGCATAAGAACGACAGTCCATTTTTTCGTATTAGCTGCAAGATCTTGGCGTAACCATTGAACCTGTACATCGTATAAATCAGGATGATGCGTATCATGATTATCCTCATGATTGCTTTCATATAACATTGTATCTAATACAACGTAATGAACATCACCGAAGTCATAGGAATAATAACGACGATTAAAAATTTCATTCCCATTAGGTGGTACTGCGAAGTAATTCAAATACGCATAAGGCTCGCGCATTTTCCAATCTAATGTATACATCTCGTGATTGCCTAATGTCGTTGCTAACGGCACATTAGCACTCAACGGTCTAATGGAATTTAACCAAGTGCGCCATTGATAGGCCTGCTCTCCATTATCTATAAGGTCACCCATGCTAATATACAAGGCTGTATTGGGATTGCGTTTTGCTGAATCTTTTACAATTCGTTCCCACTCGGAATAATCACCAGACTGCGAATCTGGATAGATAAGGACATCATATTCTTTAGCGCCTGCGGTTTCCAATGAATACCAATCACTGCGACGATCACTACCATAACCAACACGATATTCATATTTAGTATTAGGCGCCAAACCAGTTAATGTCCCCTCATGGATATAGGTAGTACTACCATCATCGGTAAAAGCTTTGTCTGTAGCTCTTATCGTTTGAGTCGTATCGGATCCAACAAGACGATACTCTATTACCGCATCAGCTTCGCTGCTATCTGATTGCCACATAATAGTACGACTCGTGCTGTTATCTTGAGCTACAATTTGCCTAATATAACGATTTTCAGAATCGAGGAGTGGCTTAATTTCTTGTCCACTTACCACAGCCGCTGTTCTAGCTATACGACTCTGTATGGCATCTTTATGGACATATCCACCTATAGTAACACAGACCAAGGCAATAATGGCTAGCACGGATATAATTAATCTTTTTTTGTTCATATAATTCTAATTCTTTTCGTAATATTGTTTCATTTGTGTGTAGCCATTAACAATGACTTCGATTTCACCCGTTCTAGGATGGAAGATAAGACCATGAATAGGCACATCTTTAGGAATCAAAGGATTCATACGCAATTCGTCTACTGTATCCTCTACATTTTCAGCAGGATGTGTAAAGCCATCAGCCCAGCGTTCCATTTCTTTACGGACCATATGAATCGCTTCTGGTGCAATACCACGAGCCAACATTTTTTCTGTTAGATCTTTTGCCGTAGTTTTTGCCATACCACATTCGTGATGACCAATGATAAAGATTTCGTTAACGCCTAGCTCATAAATACAAACAAGTAAACTACGTACAACGCCATCAAAGGAACCAGTAATACAGTTACCTGCAGTCTTTACGATTTTCGCTTCACCGCGCCCAATATCCATGGAATCTTCTAAGAAGTTAACAAGACGTGTATCCATACATGTAACAATTGCCATTTCACGACTAGGCATTTTACTACACTTTGTATCTGTATCTACATAACCTGTATTTTGATCTTCTACATATTCTCGATTATGGGCTAAAATATCATCTAATAAGCTCATAGTACCTCCTATATAAAAAGACTTTGGCATACAACCAAGGTCTCTATATCAATAATGGTCGATATACATATTATATCATATTAAGTTGTACACGCTTTAAGCCACAAAAAATAGGTCTATTCAAATACATGTATTATATATTTGAATAGACCTAAATCGCTTTTAAAATGCTAGAGTACACACATTATCTATCAGGTGTAGATAATGCTTCGATAGCTACGCTACCACCACGTACAACTTCAATACGATTGACGAACATATCTTTAAATAAGGCAATCATGTCATTATTTTTAGATACGGTCTTTACGCATTGTACGAGTACAGACTTGCGATTATAATCTACTACTAATAAATCAAAAGTTTGAGCAATGCGGAAGATTTCTTGTTTATCTGCTTCCTTACAACTATTAACCTTAATAAATAGTAACTCTTTTTTTGTAATCGCCATATCTGTAAAGTCGATAACTTTAATAACCTCTACGCTTCGATTTAGTTGCTTAATAATTTGTTCATACGTCAAATCATCACAAGTAAGGTCAATCGTCATACGAGACATAGTAGGGTCTTCTGTTTCTCCTACCGTCAATGTATCTAGGTTATAGTTTTTACCAGCAAAGAGGCCAGAAATTTTAGCCAATACACCGATTTGGTTTTCTACATACGCTGAAATACAGCGTTTTTTCATATGTACTTCCATAGCCCCTCCTATTTTTTATCCTTTAACAACATATCACTTAAAGACTTACCTGCTGGTACCATTGGTAATACATTGAGCTCCGTTGGAATGATGAACTCTAGTAAGGTTGGACCATTTTTGAAAGTATCCGCCAATTGGAACCCTTTTTCTATGTCCTCTACCTTAGTAATACGCATTGCCTTTGCGCCATAAGCATCTGCCAATTTTACAAAGTCCGGTACATATTCAAACTCATCATTATCGATCACATCACGCGTTACGAGGGCGCTTTCATCCATCATCAAATTCGTACAAGCATACCGTTTATCGTAGAATAATTGTTGCCATTGACGCACATTACCAAGGAAACCATTATTTAAGATAATCAGTGTCACAGGCAAACGATAGTGCATAGCAGTAGCAAACTCTTGGATATTCATTTGCACGCCACCATCACCACAGATGGCAAACACGCGCTTATCTGGATTTCCCATTTGCGCACCTAAGGCAGCAGGGAAACCATAACCCATGGTACCTAGGCCACCAGACGTCAACATTTGATATTGCCCTTTTATCTCAAGGAACTGAGTAGTCCACAATTGATTTTGCCCTACATCGGTTGTAACAATAGGACGTTCATAGTGATTATTAATGTAATCGATAACAGTTTGAGGTGTTAGCCCCTCTTCATCAGCTTGAGTAACAGGACGTTCTACTTTAAGCTGTTGCAATTGTTCAGGCCAATCACCAAGATCATGAGGTTCAATATATTCCAATAATTTTTCAATAGCTAATTTAGCATCTGCTACGATTGGAATATCGACCTTAATATTTTTAGAAATAGATGCAGCATCCACATCAATATGGATAATCTTACAATCTTGTGCAAAGGTACTTAATTTACCTGTAATGCGGTCGTTAAAACGGGTACCAATAGAAATCATCACATCACAATCTGTGAGTGCCACATTTGGTGCATATCCACCGTGAATACCAACATTGCCTAAGTATAGCGGATGTCGCGTATCTACCGCACCTTTCCCCATCAAGGTCGTTACAACAGGAATTCCCGTTTTGTTTACCAACTCCATCATAAGCTCGTTAGCACCACTAATGCTTACCCCACCGCCTAATAGGAATAGAGGCCTTTTAGCTTTACTGATAATAGAACAGGCCTTTTTTACTTGACCTACGTGAACAGTGGTATTTGGTTTGTAACCGCGAATATTAACCTCAGTAGGATACTCATCAGACCCCATAGCCTTTTGAATATTTTTAGGAATATCCACAACCACAGGGCCTGGTCGACCTGTGCGAGCAATATAAAAGGCTTCTTTCAAAATACGGCCAAGCTCTTTACGATCACGAACGGTAACAGCATATTTACAGATATTGCGTACAATGCCAACAGTATCTACTTCTTGGAACGCATCATTGCCCATCAGACCCAAGTCAACTTGGCCTGTAATACAAACGAGCGGAATACTATCAGAATAAGCAGTAGCAATACCAGTCACAAGATTTGTAGCACCAGGTCCAGAGGTTACCATACAAACCCCTACTTTACCGGTACTACGAGCATATCCATCTGCCGCATGAGCCAATGCTTGCTCATGACGAGGCAAGATAACCTTTACCTGATCTTGTTTATATAATTCATCCATGATGTCGATGGTTGCGGCCCCAGGATAGTTAAACAAAAACTCTACCTGCTCCTCTTGAAGGGCTTTTACCAGATACTGTGCGCCTGAAATCATAGGTATCTCCTTATTTATATAATGCATGCATATCGAATTCTCAATATTCACATCTGATATATCTAAAAAATTGAATATCTTATATAGATATGTTATACTCAGTAGTGTACCATATGTTGTGGTACATGAATATGTATAAAATCTCAAATTATAGAAATATATGTAGATTCTATTTTGAAAGGACTGAATATCATGAAAGAAATATTAGGTTTCCATTTAAACGGTTGCCCTTATTGCGCTAATGCATTCCGTGCTATCGATGAACTCGTTGCAGAAAATCCTGCATACGCAGATATTCATATCAACTGGGTTGAAGATCAAGATGCTCATGAGCTCTTCAAAACTCACCCTTATGAATACTATCCGAACTTATGGTTCGACCTCGACAAACAATACGAGGCGCAACCTGGTGAAAGCTATGTCCAAACAAAATCTTTAATCAAAACTGTATTGGACAAAGCACTCGCGTAAAACGCTATATTTACAAATAATAATGCACCCCTAACATATAATCTAATGTTAGGGGTGCATTTTAGTATACTGTAAGATTATGGCTTTTTTTGTACCATAAACTTACTGACTGCCTTATACACAATTAAAATCAATGCAATTTCTAATGGGAAACAAATGATATTTTTAATAAGACGTCCAATAAATATAGCAGATACTGCTTTGTTATAAAATATTGTGAGCCATATTGTATTTAATATCAGATGTATACATACAGTAACAATCGTCTCCGGTAAAAGTAATTGTTTAAATGTAACATTACGTCCGTGTAAAAAATACCCATACACATAGCCTACAAGAAATTCAGATATGATAAAGCCGGGAAAGAATACCCCTTGTCCAAATAAAGACATACCTATAAAACAGGCAATAGCAGCCATTATACCTGCTGCCATAGGCCCATAAAGAATACCAAATATAGCGGTTGATAAAAATCCAAAGGTAATATGTATAAATGTAGTATGAATAGCAAATATATAAGATAGTAAAACCGTCAATGCTACAAACATTCCTGTCTTTACAATCATATCAGTTTTCATAAGAAGTACGACTCCTTTTTCTATCCTTCCACTCTAAATACATATGGCGAATAACTTGAATTGGTGATATAAATAACATTCTAGGACCACCATAGCGCATGATTTCACGTATTTTTTCACGATATGTAGGAGCATAGCAATGCGTTTTACATACGCTGCAGAAGGTCTTGCTTTCCATATGAGGACATACATCTATACGATGTTCAGCATATTGCCAAACTTTTTGACACTCCTCACAGAGTTGTCCTTTAGGAGTGTGGTGCTTATTATGACAATAGATGCCAATAATCTGGTACATAGTTTTTAGTTCTAACTTACGTTTCTCATCAACTGTCATGTTTCTCTCCTATTTCACAGACCATGAAACCCAAGCCACCTTATCAATAGTCTTATTATGGATTTCTCCATCAATAGCTAGTGGCTCAATGAGATTTCTAATCTCTTCTTTCATGTCTTCCATATCTCCCCATCCATTATTATGAAGTCGCATGGTAAAGTAATTAACCGCCTTTTCAAGAGACATAACCTCTGTTTCAAGAACCGTTTTGTAGGTTACTTTCACATTACGCCCCATCTCATGAATTGCATCTAAACATTCTTTCATCTTGCCATCCCACGGGAAAGAATCACGGCCAAAGAAATGTTCAGATAACATATCTACCATTTCGTCGCTCCGTTCGCTGAAAGCAATCCACAAGCATTTATCATTACTTGCATCGTGCATGGCGCGAATATTTTCTACATTAAACATAATTGGACAGAAGATACTGTATGCCAAGTCAAAGCTTTTATCCCAACCTAGTTCTTGACGAGTTTCATCAGACCAAGGTCCGATATATAAGCTAAGATCTAAACCTTCTGACTCTGCCAATTGTTTAGCACCGCGAATCATACCATCAGATAAATCGATACCAGTCGCTTTATAGCCTTCCCTAGCTAACCCAAGTGCGTAGTCACAAACACCACAACCTACATCAAGCGTACGACCATTCGCTGAAGGTAATAAATTTTCATCCTTTAAAAAGGCTAAAAAATCAGTGACCTGTGCCTTGCGATCCTCGCGATTGTGCATTTCTACAAAGTACTCGGAACGATGGTTCCATGCGTCTTGCTCATCACGCCAAGTTTCATTGACGGTAAGCTCTTGTATTTTGTTTGTCATATTATCCCCTCTAAATAGCTGCATCCCCAAACGAATGAGTTATAGATACATATATAAGTAATTTTCACTTAGTTAAATTCACTATGTAATTTAACGCTCCCCTATATGTCCTAGTGTTCCGGCTAGGATGTTCAGATTTCCATATAGCTATTCTTATTGTACATCGTTCTCAAAATAAAATGTGTTACTCAAATCACATTTATTATGTTATTTCGATATTATTAAATATAAAACTCTATATCGAAATCTTATCAGCAACTCAACTCATGTAGTTATATATCTCTATGTAGTTCATACATGTATCGCCATTTATTTCTTTCCCATTAATGCATACAAATAACACTTTAAAGTTGACTATATACATTATTTCATATATTACTTATATTTATTATAATAAAGAAAAGGAGGACTTAAAAGTATGGGAAAATATATGATAATCCTAATGTTTGTATTAGTCGCTATCGCAGTGACATTTGCTACGTATAACCTATCTATAATTAGATCTATGCCTCCTGAAGATCGTTATAAACTTCTTTATTTTACAGATGATCAAGTCTCAATAGGCATTGGATTAATGAAAAGAACCTATAAATTAAAAGATATTCGAGAAGTACGCTTCTCTAAGGGCAAAAAATTCCGCAGTATGGGAAGCTGGGCAGGCAGAATAAAGATTTGCAAACAAAATGGTAAGACAAGCTGTTGGATAGAATTTGATGGTACGGTCTATTACAAAAAGATGGTATATATAACAAATGAAGAAATCATTGATAAATCAATAAATATACTCATGAATGAATTTAGATCTAGAGGAATTCAGTGTAATAAATATAGATAGTAAAGTTAGAACAATAAAGTACGCTAAATTATGATATACAAATATATAATTCTCTGTCCTATAGACTAATTATAGACATACAAAAAGGCTTCTCGAAATCGAGAAGCCTTTTATTTGGTGCGCCTAGCAGGATTCGAACCATTACAAGAAAGTGAATATTATCCCTTTTCTCAATCATATCTTTACTAATACAAGCCACACTTTTACTCATACCATCTAAAATAGTAATTTATTAGATCATTCCATATTATTAGATAACAATTTTTCATATAATGGTATTAAAAACTCTACTGCTTGGCTTTCTGTTTTTATTATAGAAAGATCCATACCATAAGCCTCCATTACAGCTTTATCATTATCTTGATGCGCTTTGGTCAAATCATAAAGTGCTTGCATTTTCTTAGGAGAATATAAATCTCCCAAACTAATACATTTATATTTAGCTCTGATATTTAAAATTTCTTTAGCTGTTTGCTCAATTTTTGTTTTCTGTAATTCTGTGGGCTTAGGCCAAGGAAATGTATTATATACAAATCCACTAGAGTAAGCATATCTTGATTCAAGCTTTCCACCAAATGTTTTCATCCAAGCCATATGAACATTAGATTCTAATACACCAAACTCATATAATGAACCATCATCAACCATATAAAGTTTATTAGATGCAATAACCTCTTTATCCAAATAAAGCATTGGAATATATTTTCGACTCTCTGAAGAATATTCTGGTATAGCAATATAATGGCTACCTTTAATTGAAGCTATACTTGCAAACAGCGTAGGTTTCTCTATTATTGAACTAGCATTACTCGTTTTATTTTTTGCCTTCAACAATCTATAAGATTTTACTGCATCTATTCGATTTAAAATTGGTGGACAGTTAAGATATAAATTGGGATCAGCATCTTTTAACCATATTACATATCGTTTTGTCCCCTTTAATAATTCTTTGCCACCAATAAACTCTTTAATCAAAGGCTCTACTTCTGGATATTGCTTTAATAAATCATCTTTCTCATCACTGGTTAAAATAAAGTTTCCACCATCATTTGGCTTACTTCCATAAAGTATCTTAGCTTGACCAGATAGTGGTTTAGCAATACGACTCATTAAGATATTTGGCGCATTAAGTAAATATGCATTAATATTTTTAACTTCTTGATAAGTTTGTTTATCAGAATATAAATACTTTTTCTGTATAGATTTAGAACCCTTGTATTGAAATCCAATTATAACTACGGTCACAGCTGCTTTTTTTGATGATTCGCTATCCCACTTAAAAGGTTGATAGGCATATATTATTTCCGCGTTATATTTATTCATTTCAGTCCATAAAGTACTAACTTGTTCACCTTGAACAATACTATTCGTTGCTACAAATGCAACTTGAATATCACTATTAAAAACATATTTTGCAGCTTTTACAAACCAAGATGCGACAAAATCTAGTTGACCATACTTAAAATTTGCACCAAATACATACTCAGAACTATTTTTTTGCTCTTGAGATTGTTTAGATCTACCTCTAAAAGGCGGATTACCAATAATATACTTTAAATCTTTATTTGGAATTACAGTGTTCCAGTCAAGTTTTAATGCATCACCTTCTACTATATTATTATATGCTTTCAAGGGAAGATATGTATCATTACTATAAATAATTTCTTTAGTCTTCTCCATTAATTGACTTTCAGCAATCCATAATGCTGTTTTTGCTACTGATACTGCAAAGTCATTTATTTCAATTCCGAACATTTGTTGAATACTGACTTTAATAATACTATCAGTCATAACTGATAACATACTTTGTTTACCATATATAAGACTAATTGCTTCATTCTCAAGATTACGTAGAGATATATATGTTTCCGTTAAAAAATTCCCTGAACCGCATGCAGGGTCTAAAAAAGTTAAAGATGCTAACTTCTCTTGAAATATTAATGCCTTACGTTTCTGAGCTGCTGGTTGTTTTATCAAATTAATTTCATTTAGTTCTATTCTTAAAGCATCCAAAAATAGTGGGTCTATAACTTTATGTATATTTTCAATAGAAGTATAATGCATCCCCCCCTCTCTTCGAGTTTCAGGATTAAGCGTGCTTTCAAAGACTGCCCCAAAAATTGTAGGACTTATTTGTGACCAATCAAAACTTGCACTAGCACTATCTAGGATTAGTACACGTAACTCATCGGTAAATTGGGGAATCTCCATTTGATTATCCTCAAACATACCACCATTTACATAAGGAAAAGCAGCCAAATCATCATTCAAATAATGATCTCTCTCTTCTACTGGAGTATTTAAGACATTAAACAAATCAATAAGTGCTCTTCTGATATGCTTTGTTTCAAATTGTGCTAAATAATCATGAAACATTGATTTAGAACCAAATATTCCCGCATCTTCAGCATAAAGACAAAATACAATACGTACACATAGCTGATTTATTGCATGTAATGATGACATTAGTTCAGGATTTTCATATTGTGTATAAAGTAAATCATATATTTTCCCTACAATCTCACCCGCAGCCATAGAAATCTGCATTTCTCTTTCTAAGTGAGTGTTGTCTACACAGGTTAGAAATCCTAATCTAGTAAATTCAGTATCAAGGTTCTCTAATTTTATAATATGAGGTTCTGCATTTGGAGTGCGCATATCATAAACATGAAACTCTTTAAAATTTGAAACAACTATTTTTGAAGGCATCTCATCAATACCTAATGAATATGCATATCTTTTAGCTTGATCTATAGGGCGTAATTTTTGCCCATCAGATTGAGTTACCCCTTTATTCAAATCCACATTTGGTCCTTTTTGTTCAATTAGGACTTTTGTGGACTTAATATATGCATCAATTCTCCCTTTATAAGATTTATCTCCTGCGGTTATAGATGAAAGCATTTTATCAAGCTCTATAGGTTTCTCAAAATTTATATAATTAACAGCATCAGATATTCCAAAAACGTTAGTTAATAAATCTATCCAAAATGCATCTTTTAACTGTACTTCATTATGCTTATTATCTAAAATATCAATCCATTTATCTTTAAATGTTTTTGCAGCTCGTTTTTGTTCATTATGTGTTAACATATATTTCCCCAATAAATATAAATCAATCTACTATCGATAAAATACCTAAGTTTTATCTATTATAACATTTATTTCTGCAACAAAATATGAGTCTCAAGATATGTGTGATAATCAATAAATTTTTTTGTTAAATTACATTATATATACATCTTTATTTTAATATATAAAATATATAATTATACAAAAAGGCTTCTCGATATCTCGAGAAGCCTTTTTTGCATTGGTGCGCCTAGCAGGATTCGAACCTGCGCACCCGGTTCCGGAGACCGGCGCT
>NZ_CAUVFT010000022.1:0-35002 GCF_963551295.1 uncultured Veillonella sp. | reverse complement strand
ACGATCAAGGATTGTTTTACGCATACGAATGCTTTCAGGTGTTACTTCAACAAGTTCATCATCGTTAATCCACTCAAGAGCTTGTTCCAAGGAGAAGATACGAGGTGGAGTCAAGCGTACCGCTTCATCAGAGGAACTGGAACGCATGTTGGTAACATGTTTTTTCTTACATGGGTTAACATCCATATCAAGTTCACGTGTATTTTCACCGATAACTTGGCCTGCATACACGTCTTGGTTAGGACCAACGAACAATGTACCACGATCTTGAACGGAGTTCAAACCATATGGTGTGGTTTCACCATTTTCGAATGCTACCAAAGCACCACGTGTACGGGAAGGAATTTCACCTTTATATGGTGCGTAACCATGGAATACATGGTTCATGATACCATTACCTTTTGTAGCTGTTAAGAATTGTGCACGGAAACCAATCAAACCACGAGCAGGAACTACGAATTCCATGCGAAGGTAACCCGCTAATTCAACCATATTAGTCAATTCAGCTTTACGTTGACCAAGGTTTTCCATTACGGTCCCCATGAATTCTTGAGGCACGTCGATAGTCAATGCTTCAAGTGGTTCACACAATTGGTCGTTAATAGTTTTGAAGATTACGCGAGGTTTACCTACTTGTAATTCGTAGCCTTCACGACGCATAGTTTCAATCAATACAGCCAAATGCAATTCGCCACGGCCGGATACTTTGAACGCATCTGCAGAATCAGTTTCTTCCACTTTCATGGATACGTTAGTTTCTACTTCGCGGAACAAACGATCACGCAAGTGACGGGATGTAACAAATTCACCTTCGCGGCCTGCGAATGGAGAGTTATTTACGGAGAACACCATGGACAATGTCGGTTCGTCGATGGAAATGGATGGCAATGCTTCAGGATTTTCAGCATCCGCTACTGTTTCGCCGATATTAATATCGTCGATACCGGCAAAGGCGATGATATCACCCATTTCAGCTTCATCAGTTTCAACGCGATTCAAACCATTGTATGTATATACGCGACCGATTTTCGCTTTACGAGTGCTTTCACCATTCATGATGGCAACCTGTTGGTTAGTTTTCATTTTACCGCGTACGATACGACCTACGGCGATTTTACCGATGAAGTTATCGTAATCAAGTGTAGTTACCATGAATTGAAGAGGGCCTTCCATATCACCTTGTGGTGCAGGAATTTCGTCGATCAATGTCTTGAATAACGGTTCCATATTTACAGCTTCGTCATCCCAATTGGTTTTGGAAACACCGGAACGGGCAGATGCGTAAACTACAGGGAAATCGAGTTGATCATCGTCAGCTTCAAGTTCCATAAACAATTCAAGGACTTCATCCTCAACCTCTTTAACACGTTGGTCAGGACGGTCGATTTTATTGATAACTACGATTGGTTTCAATTTTTGCTCTAATGCTTTACGCAAAACGTATTTAGTTTGAGGCATTGGACCTTCGTAAGCATCTACGAGAAGCAATACGCCGTCAACCATGTTAAGTACGCGTTCTACTTCGCCGCCGAAATCAGCATGGCCTGGAGTATCAACGATGTTGATTTTGATGCCATCATGCATAACAGCAGTGTTTTTAGACAAAATAGTAATACCGCGTTCACGTTCCAAGTCGTTTGAGTCCATTACGCGTTCTGCTACCTTTTCATTCTCACGGAACACATGGCTTTGTTTTAATAATGCGTCCACCAAAGTAGTTTTACCATGGTCAACGTGGGCGATAATCGCTACATTACGAAGATTTTCGCGAATCATAAGATCCTCCCTTTAATTCTTTCAGTATATTCTATATCACATAGCCTCTGTGAAAGTAGCTATGTAGGTATATTTTCCAAAAATGGCAACAGTTAATTATAACGCAGTCTATAGAAAAAAGTCAAAATAGTACACCTATTCTAATCATGGCAATTTCAACATTCGATTATACTTTTGACTCATCTTAGGACAAAAACCTATTTACGCGCTATCGCCCGCTTAGCAGATTTACGCAACAACGGAATTTGTTTATCTGTTAAATGGAAACAAAATTTAGGAATCAGCTTTTTTATAATCTCCTCATCAGAGGCTTTCAAAATATATTCTGGCTGTAGCAACGGCTCTAATTCATCAAGTCCGGGATAATCCAGCCCAATACTCCAGTCATGATCTGCATTAAAAGGACATGCATCCTGGCAGTTATCACAGCCTAATATCCACGCCTCTAACATATCCTCCGTAACGCTATCCGGCAATTTACCGTCACCGAATGTATTAATAAAAGATACACATGTTAACGGATTCATAGTAAACGGCGCAGATAAAGATTTTGTCTTGCAACCTTGCTGACACAAATCACAAGAATCCGGACATGGTGGTATCTCTAACTGTTGAATATACTCACAGGACTCATCAATTAAATAGCCTACCAGTTCATAGCTAGAACCTTTAGGTCCATAAAAAAAATTATTTTTTCGATAAATGTCTAAACCAGCTGCTACCGAAGCGGGCCGCAAAGGAATAATTCCGGCAGGTTTCGCCGTTTCACCGCCAATATATCGTATTCCATTTTCACCAAGCCAGACTTCAAAAGATTGCCGTCGTTTAAACTCATCACTGTGAGGAATATTTGACAAAGATAATAACAACCCTTTTGCATATCGGTTTCGAAGAGATACAGGAAACTTATAATCACCAAAATATTCAGTACAAACCACTATGGATTGTGCCCAAGGATACTTTTCTTTTAATGCTAAAAAATCTTTACTATGCGCATATACCTCTTTACTTTCAGGTACATCTTCTAAACGCTTTATCAACCGTTCTTTATAAAAATTAAGTGCATCAAGAGGCACTATACCACAACTGTCATACCCACACTCTAGCGCTTTATCATAAATCTCCTGGGCCAACAAAGTATTCATATCATCGCCTCCAAAATATGAACTAACTATGAACCTATCATACTCTTTTAAAAACTATAAAAAAAGATTTCTTATGAATCCGTCATCCTTAAAAGAGTAACATTACATAAGAAATCTTATATTAGTATTTAATTTGTATTAATCTTCACCAATCATGCGTACTTCTGGTTCGAGATGTACACCATGTTGATCATACACACGACGTTGTACCTCACTAATCAGGTCAAGTACATCCTTCGCACTTGCACTACCTGTATTAATTACGAAGCCAGCATGCTTATGAGATACTTGCGCATCACCTACAGACAAACCTTTTAGGCCTGTTTGTTCAATCAATGTACCTGCAAAGTACCCTGGTGGGCGCTTAAAGGTTGAACCTGCACTGGCATATTCCAAAGGTTGCTTTGATTCACGTTTTTCTGTTAACTCATCCATACGTGCCTTGATGGCATCCTTGTCGCCTGGTTTGAGTGTCATAATGACTTCCCCAATAACTTCATGATTATCGTGGAATACACTATGACGATAAGCAAAGTCTAAGTGAGATCCATCATACTCTTTAATATTTCCTTGGAAATCTACGGCTCTCACGGCAGTAACTACATGGCTCATTTCCCCATCATAAGCACCTGCATTCATAAATACGGCACCACCAAGTGTGCCTGGAATACCAATGGCAAATTCAAGACCAGATAAACTATTCTCCCAAGCAAATTCAGAAGCATCCTTTAACATATACCCGGAACCAATGCACAATGTGTTTTCGTTACGATCCATGATTTGGGTCATATGTCGAACTGATACGACAGCACCACGGATACCTCCGTCTTTCACTAAAATATTAGATCCACAACCAATAATAGTTACAGGCACATCTAATTCGTGAATGGTACGAAGTGTAAAACTAAGTTCTGCCATCGTAGTAGGTTCAATAAATAAGTCCGCAGGTCCTCCAATTTTGAATGTCGTATGATGACAAAGAAGCTCTTGCTCTCGTACACGTGTACTTGGCAATTTTTCTAATAAAGCTGTTTGTAATACCTTAATGTTTTGGTTGTTGTTCGCCATGATCTAACACTTTCATCCCCTCAGTGATTGGTTCGCTAATGATTTTATAAATATCATTAGAAATCTGGCTCCAACGCATTTGCGCTTGCAAATAAGCAGCCGCTGCAGCATTTTCTTGAATTTGAGGCATCAATTCCTCTTGTTTCTTTTGCAACTCATCCGCTTCTGGAGCACCGGACAACTTAGCATATTCCCATTGCATTTGTTGAGCCATAAATGTGCGAACCAAACCCGTTGCTACTGCATCTGCTTTCACTGCTTCCTGAGCAGCCATTAACTCTTTGTACTCTTCAGATTCACGCATTGCGTAAGCTAAATCATGAGCTTTATCGTAGTTCATAATATCCTCCTCCAAACAACACCGTTAAAATCGCTACCGGTCATATAGATTTGGTAGATCTTCTAACACATACGTATAATATATTTCTCAATTATGAAAGTCTATTTATTTAGATTGAATCCAATTGCCTTCAGCCTTAAGATCTGGATAATCAAGTTGACGCATACCTTCATAAGCTATAATTGCCACCGCATTAGATAAGTTTAGAGAACGTGCTTCATCTACCATGGGTATACGAATGCATGTATCCTCTTTACCATCTAATAAACTTTCAGGCAACCCTCTTGTTTCAGGCCCAAAAACGAGCATATCACCAATTTCATATTTCACCTCGGAATGAGTATGCTTTGCTTTGGTAGTGGCATAGAAATATCTACGATCCGGATATTTCTCATATAATTCTTGAATATTTTCATGTACCTGTACATCTACCAAGTGCCAGTAATCAAGGCCAGCCCGTTTTACGTGCTTGTCATCAATAGAAAAGCCAAGGGGTTTGATGAGATGTAAGGTCATATGATTGGCGGCGCATAAACGCGCTATATTTCCTGTATTACCTGGAATTTCAGGCTCATAAAGTACTATTTCCATTTTCAATCCCCTATTCTTTATATCTATATTATTCTACAAAGGAACGGACAAAATGTCCACTTTTCCCGCCTTCTTTTTCTACAAGATATGTAGGGCCTATAATCATCCCCTTATCAATAGCTTTACACATATCGTAGACTGTTAAAAGTCCTACTTGAACCGCCGTAAGTGCCTCCATTTCAACACCTGTCTTTCCTGTCGTTTTTACGGTAGCATGAACTTTAACAGCTCTATTATGTGTAGAATCCGTACAGGCTGGACTTTCACCAGCAACAAGAGTACAATGCACCTCAACCTTAGTTAATGCTAACGGATGACAAAGGGGAATGAGATTACTCGTCTGTTTCGCCCCCATAATAGCTGCCAATTGAGCCACACTAAGAACATCCCCTTTTTTTATTGTTCCCGCCGCAATGCGTTCATAAATTGCATCATTAATAGTAATAAAGCCTTCTGCCACAGCAGTACGAGTTGTAATATCCTTATCTGATACATCTACCATCCAAGCATTTCCATCTTGATCAAAATGTGTTAAATCCATAATATATCCTTACTAATTATGTATAAATTATCACCAATAGTTTTATTTTCATTTATTATATTATACAATAGAATTAAGAATTGTATGTACAAGGAAGGAAGTGTTCCTATGAAAACAAAACTAACTTATTTTGGTCACGCTTGCTTTATGCTCACACGTGGCGATGTATCCATGATTTTCGACCCATTCTTGACCGGTAATACATGGGATATCGCTAAAAAAGAAGATATTAAATGCCAATATATCTTTGTCAGTCATGGCCATGATGATCACTATGGAGACACAGATTTTATTGCCAAAGCAAATGACGCCCTCGTTATCTCTACTGCTGAGGTAGCGGGTAAAGCAGCTGCTGCCGGTTGCCGTACACACGCCATGCATTTAGGTGGTAAGTTCGACTTTGAATTCGGTTCTGTTCGAATGGTTCCTGCCTTCCACGGCTCTGGCATCCCTGGCGGTCACGCTGCAGGTTGTATCGTAGATTTCTATGGAGATATCCTATACTTCGCTGGTGATACAGCACTCTTTAGCGATATGAAATTATTAAATCGCTTTGGTGAAATCGATTACGCCCTTCTTCCTATCGGTGATAATTATACAATGGGGGTTGAAGATGCAGCCCTTGCTGCTTCTTATGTAAAAGCACGTATTTCCATTCCAATTCACTACAAAACATGGCCCGTTATCGACCGTGAACCAGGTGTATTTACAAGCCTTGTAGAAGGCAAGTATAACCAAACAGCACTCATTATCGATCCAGGCTCCTCTATTGAGCTTAACAGCTAATAATAAATCCACAGACCTAAAAAAGACGCAATCCACTGGATTGCGTCTTTTTTGTATACCGTCTTGGTTCAAGATCAGACCTATAAAAAACTTGGGACCTAATAGACTAAATCTCTTGATTAGCCATAGAAAAGCCTCCGCGGTTAGCCATGCGTACAAACTCATCAATATCCTGAGTCTCATCAATCCCCACATAACCGAGTTCACGAACCATGCCGTACGGGTTATGCAAAGATAATTGTGGATTCTCACCGGTCAATACCCACAGCACCTTATAGCCTCTTGGAGCCTCTCGGAGTCGCTCTTCCCCTTTACCATCTGTAAAGTATACAAGTAAATCTACACGGTTTTGATTAGCCATAGAGAATACAGGGGTAAAGGCTGTAGCACCACGCACATCGAGGCGAGGTTTTACATCTTTTACAGATTTCATCGTATAGGTGCGGCGTACTTCATTATCACATTCTACAACGGTAATACGATGGTTATAAGCATGCACGATTTGTAACACTTGCTCTAAAGCATTTGTAAACTCCACATCAGTTATACTACCGCTCATGTCGAGAGCTACCCATACATTTGCCTTATGTTGACGTAATGTACCAGATAATTCCAAACGCTCAGGTTGACGACGATTACGACGCATCGTCGTTTTTTTGTAGCCACTCGCTACCTTGCCCATTAGCTTTTTAAGGTAGAAATACCAAGGCAAGGCGCGGCGTGTTTTTTGAAATGTATCGATAAGGCTTTTCACATAGCCTTCCATATCACCCTTTGAGGCTTCGTTGATATAGCGCTCCGTAATTTGGTCCATCGTATCTGTATCAATAGAATCGGATTCATCCCAAATATCATGGCTGGTTTGAGGGTCAAACTCCATAGCAACCGCTGTATCTGCGTTATCGATAGGCACAAAAAGGTCTGGTTTTTCTTTCATGACCTTATCAATAGCCTTCGCATAGTATTCAATGGTACGGAAACGCTTTAATAACAAACCAAAGCGCGTATTTACATTGGCCACCATTACCGCATCACGGTCCACATGTTCAAGGTAATCATTTACGACCATGTCCATAGCCATATGGACTGCTGTTTTGTGAAAGCCTTGGCTCAGTGCTTTTACCCGCATCAAATGAGCAGAAATGATATGAAGAACTTCACGCTTAATGCCATCCTTCATCACATCTGGCGGTTGACGTAACAAGATAAAAGGATTTACGTATAGTACATATCCACCTTGTTTTAGGTTAATGCCAAAAGCACTGGTCATGTCAAAGCGAATGCGATGAGCCATTTGTAAATAGAAATAACCAAAGAATTGGTCCTCTTCAAGGAGTAAGCTATTCACATCATGCAATATATTCCACAACCGTTGCTCATAGGCAGGTGTCATAACAGCTTGCTGCATGACGGCGAAATCTGTTCCCTCCACTTGTACGTCTTCAAGAGCACGCCCGATAGTACCAATATGGCTATCCGACATATTGTAGTTCATAAGGTCTGCCGCTATGCGTTCTGGCTGAACACTATGATGCTGCTCTTCATAAGTATCAACATAGGCCTCATAGGTAGCATAGATTTGCGTATATAAAGCCTCTGCTTCACGATGGATGCGTTCTCGTTTCGCATGCCATCGATCAAGAGCCTCGATGGCATCCACATCATACGAGCCAGTCTTTTCCCAACCATCGATGTGCGTCAGTAAGTCAGAGGCGTCGCAAATATCGTCCTTATCTAAATTTCGTTGCATATTTACACCTCCTTTTCGTTAAATATCAGATTTTATTTATATCATATTCTATATATCAATTAGTCTCATAACTAATAATTTACTAAAATCGGTTATATATAGACAGCTTCGATTCAACTAACTACTCACATAGACTTATTTTTGTGCTTCAAAGAAGGTATCGACGAACAAGTCATCTTCAATTGCATAAGCGTAAACGCGCTCATAAGTATTACGAAGATCTTTCATAACCGCCACACGTAAGTCACCTGGATATAAGGTTAGGAATTCCACAAAGTGATGAATTTCCTGCGCATTGCTATTGTGATTTAAACGATGCAACATATTTTTTGCCGCTACATATAGACGAGTTGGACTTTCACCTTTAATCTGCTCAGCCATAGACATAATAGCACCTGGTTTTTGAACCGCCGCCAAAACATCATCAAAGGTAATAAGAGGTTCTTGGTCGGACTCGATAAAGTTTACAAAAGCCTCAGCAATGAGTTTGCCTACGTTACCGCGGATAACATTCATAAATACGTCTCGGCTATAGCTTGTTCCCTCTTGGTTTTTATAAATCGTATATAGACCAGACACGCGTTCAAAGGAACGAGGAGTAGCATCGATATCGTCTTCGTGACGTTGATTTAAATATTCTGGATAAGAAGAAATGAATTCAATAACCTTTTCTTCAATACCTGCACCAATAGCCCAATCAATCCATTGCATATAATCAGCATTCATGTAAAGCCATACGAAACGGTTTTGTTGTGCCGGATCCATGTCAATCGTTTGGTAATCAAAGGAATCCTCAGGGTTCATAGCTGCGATAATGCGCACTTGATCACTTAAGGAGAAACCATTGATTTCACGGTTTAAGATAAGGTTCATCAACTCTTGTTGCACCGCATGTTCCGCGCGGTTAATTTCGTCAATAAATAGTAATACTTGGCGCCCTTTATCTACGACTCGTGCCACATGTTCCAAAGTATGATGCACAGCGTATACCGTAGTTTTTACATTTCGTGTGTTGCCATGACCATCTGTATGCGTCACCGTTTCTACTGTTGGCAAGCCTCCGATTTCACCTTCTTTTAACAGGTTACCATCGATAGTAACGAGTTCCCAGTCGTGTACATCTGCTACACGCGCTGCGAGAGAGGTTTTACCAATGCCAGTCTCACCAACGAGCAAGGGTACTTGATTAGCAGCAAGCACTAATTCAACGCTTGCCATTGTATCTATAAAGTTCATTACATCTCCATTCTAATATTTCAAATATTCGCCTACTGCGATTTTCTTAACAGTTCTAGTACCATACATATCAATAAGTGACAATATATCAATAGGCCATTTTGATTGACGTCCACCGATAGCTTTATTGTTGATTAACTCGCGTATATAGTCTTCATCAACTGTATCGCTGGAAATAGCATCTACAATTATAGCTTTGATTTCGTCTACTGTAACACCCAATGTATTAGGTATATAACCGACAATAGCCGCACTTACCTTAAATAGATGCAAGGCCAAGTCCTTAGTGAGGGTTGTAATCTGCCGCATTGCCTGTGGATCTTGCTTTACTGCTGCTTCTAGTACAGCTACGCTAGGCTCATCAATGTAGCGCAAGGCTAAGTAACTCTCTTGCACGGCTTGTAACTGCACAACCTCGCTTGGAGCATTGATATATTGTAAGGCATCATAATTCGCCTTCACCGCTTCTAATTGCAATTCTTCAGATGGGTTTGCAATATAGCGAATAGCCCAGCCTGATTGAGCTAACGCGCTTTGAATTAATGTATCAGACGGATCGCTGATGTATTCTAAAACCGCCCAATCTTTTTCCACTAAGGCTTTTAACAATTCTTCTGTAGGATTTTCAACGAATTGTATAGCTCGTGGTGCTTGTGAAAGCGCTGTTTCAATAACCTTTTGAGTAGGTTCTTTAATATATTGTAACAGCATGCCGTTTTGCCCCACACATGTAAGTTGCATTGCTTCCGTAGGATTTGGAATATTACGGATTCCATGTGGGTTATTGATCAGCGCCGCTATATATTGTTCCTCTGTCATAATAACCTTCATTTCTATATAAAAAGGCCATACGAATACGTATGGCCTATACTGAATTCTATTCTTATTATATCATATTTTTTCGATGTAGTTATATATCTTTCGTATACATACTACTCCGTTAATGCATCTAAATCAGAATTATTCCCAATGACTAATAATTTATCATCTTCACCGAGAATGGTAATCGGGTTTGGTGGAACTTCTAAATCCTCACCGCGTCTTATGCCTACTGCATTAAGATTATATTTCTCACGCAGATTGGAGTCCTTTAAATTAGCCCCCACCAAGAATGACGGTACTTTAACTTCTATGAGACTAATATTTTTAGATAGTTGCAAATAATCCATTACATGATCTCTAGTTAAAAATTGTACAAGGCGTAATGCCATATCATATTCAGGGTAAATCACTTGATCTACACCTATTTTATGAAGCATTTTACCTTGTATATTATTTTCAGCCTTGGCCACAATTTTAGGTGCATCTAACTCTTTAAGAAGCATAGCTGTCATTAAATTAGCTTGAAGATTGCCACCTATAGCCACAACAACCATATCAAACTGGCTTAGCGCCAATGCTTTGATTGCCTCTTCATCAGTTGTATCTGCAACTATAGCATGTGTTATAAATGGTGAAATTTTCTGTACAACTTCTGGATCAATATCTACACCTAATACCTCATGATCCATGGAAGCTAACATCTTGGCAACAGTGCCACCAAATTGACCAAGACCTATTACTGCTATCGTTTTATGTTTCATATATGCCCCCTTTTATATTCAATCTAATCTGTTTTTATAACAATACACGCTCTTCTGCATAGCTAATTGGTTTAGTCGGTGCCGTTCTTAACGCCCAAGTACCAATAACAGTCATAACCCCTACACGACCCGTAAACATGACAAGCATCAACACCCATTTACTACTTTCAGATAAATCAGGTGTAATACCCGTTGTAAGACCTACGGTCCCAAAGGCAGAGGTTACCTCAAAAAGTAGTCGAATAAAGTTATACGGCTCATCCCAAGCCAAATAGCAAGTAGCAAATAAAACAAGAAGGATAGATAAAAAGATTATCCCATTTGCCTTAAGGACAGTAAGCAACGAAATACGACGTTCAAAAATCTCTGTATCAGGACGGTTATTAAATAATGTACGCGATGCTAGAAAAGCGACAGCAATAGTACTAATTTTAACACCGCCTCCTGTGGAGTTAGGGCCTGCCCCAATAAACATAAAAATGATGGTAATAAACAGAGTAATTGGATGCAAATCATTATAATCTACAGTTGCAAGACCTGCCGTACGAGGGGTAATCGATTGAAATAGAGCAGCCATGACCTTATTCCATATAGGTAAAGGACCAAAAGTTTTGGGATTCGCCCACTCAACTCCCAAGAAAATAATAGTCCCTAAAAGGATGAGCGCCGTTGTGCCAACTAACATTATTTTTGTGTGTAGTTTTAAATCTACAAAACGTCGTAGCTTGCGATGCGACCAAATATCAAAGGTTGCGAGATATCCGAAACCACCTATTACAATAAGGGCCATTGTATTTATATTAAATAATACATCGCCCACCATGGCATAAGGTAGATCATTATCAAAGAATATAAATCCTGCGTTACAAAAGCTGGAAATAGATTGCATAATCCCCGTATATAAAGCAGCATCACCAATATAGGGATATAGCTGAATAGTATAGATAATACCACCAATAATTTCAACACAGAAGGTATAAATAGTTAGTTTCTTCGTAATATGTAGAAGCCCTTTCATGCCATCTTGCCCTACATCCTCTGACAAAAGCACGCGATTTTTTAGACCTACCCGTCGCCCTAATACTAGAGCAATAATAGTGGTAAACGAAACAATCCCCAATCCACCTAATTGGATAAGGATTACCATGACGATTTTGCCAAACAAGGACCAATGATAATAGGTATCTACTGTCGTCAAGCCTGTTACAGAAACACAAGATACTGCGGTAAAAGCTGCATCCACAAGCGTTGTACTATTGCTTTGAGCATTTGATATGGGCAACATAAGTAATATCGTCCCTATAGTCATGGCAGCCAAAAAGCTAAGGGCTAATAGACGATAAGGATTTTGTTGCATATATTGCTGAACTTGATTTTTTGAAATATTTTGCCACATAACCGTAGTCCTATCCTATAAGTTCCTGCACTGACTGTAACGTTGGTAGTGGACTTCGCCCGCCTATGCCTTGTGTATTTAAAGAAGCTACCGCAGATGCAAAAATAGCGGCCTTCTCTAAATCGGAGTGCGCACAATGTTTGATCAACTCTACAGCACGTATAGATGCACCGTGAGACTTACTCGTTGAAATCGTTTCTTGCCCCTTCATATGATAAATTATATGTGCTAAATTAGCTAAAAAAGCACCATGAAAGCTATCCCCTGCCCCCGTAGTATCTACTATACTTTTCTGCGGGAATGGCTCACAACGATACGCTGTACCATCAGGCCATACAAAATAGCTACCATTAGCCCCATCCGTAACACCTGCAATTAAAGCACCACGGTCATGAATGATACGACAAGCATCTTCTAAATTAGTTGCGCCCGTATATTTTTCAGCATAGTCACGAGCTACGATAACAATATGACTATCTTCTGTAATAGCCTTCATATCTTCATCGTAACGCTGAGCACCACCATCTAAAGAAATGATAGTCCCTGCCTCTTTCGCTACAGCCATAGCAGAACGCATGAGTTGGCGATGTCGACCATTAATATGCAAAATATAAGCGTCTTCTATCAATTGCTTATGAACCTCTAAAAAATCGGGCTCAGTTGCAGTAGATCGTTCAAAAAATACAGCACGCTCACCAGTGCTTTGTTTTACAAGAATTGTGGCAACACCACTCTTAGCACCTCTTTCAACTTGAATTGCATTTGTATTAACATTGTATTTTTCAAAGTCATCTAATATGTGACGACCTACCATATCGTCACCGATACTATCAATCATAGCCGTACAAGCACCATATTTTCCGGCCACCGCTAGTGCTGTAGCCACTGGTCCACCACCATCGGTAGTAGACGATACGACTTGCTGTACCTCACGGCCCGTTGGATAATGATCCACAACTATAAAACGGTCTAATGTACTAGCACCGATGCCTACGATATCTATATTTTTTTGAGGAAATGTACTCATACTAACCTCCTAAACCTTTTATTAGCTATACAAACCATATCACTTCACATCTTATAGATTCACTATCTTACTTATGGGTTTATGACTTTAACAACAATTTGTTTTTTATTGTCCTTATAGACTTATACATCTATTCTTATACATCTATTGTTATACTTTTTAAAGTCATGTAAGTCTTATACCTACAGAATACCTTTCGCTCTATAAAAAGTAAACCCCAGACCGAAGTCTGGGGCTACTTTGTACTACAAATAGTACGTATATGTCACGTAATATGTCTTGTATATTATATGTTGGTTATTGGAAGAGGTTGTTAGAATTGAGGTGTAACATAACAGTTTAAGACATCATACGCTCCATCATATATTCAATCTCATCAGCACTCAAATTGTACATAGCTAGTACCATTCGTTCTGCTGCTTCCCCAGAAGCACCGCTCTTTGCAATTTCAGCTTTCGCCTTAGCAATGAGAGCTTCTTTACGTTGGGCTTCAGAATCTTCATCAGTTGGCACAGAAATATTAGCTTTACCTTGACCAATGCCACGTACCTCTTGATTAGGATTGTCTTTAGAAGTTGTTTTTGTATCTTGTGCAGCTACTGCTTCTACAGCAAAGGAGTTCTTACCAGTCAGGATATATTCAACTGCTTCTAATGTACTTTGTGTAAGATTTACAGTCCAGAATTCACCTGCTGCAGTCAATTTATAAAGTAAACCATTATAGGCAACAAGACCGCGTTTTTCCCATAATTTATAGAGCCAGTTCAATTCATCTAGTCTTGAATCCAGTTTTACTAAACTCATAATATTGAGGAACCCTTGTTCTAATTGACTTACTACTTGATTTACGATAGGTTGTAAATCACTTTGTTTCATAAGAGCCATAAATGGTTTTTCACCGCGGGTAATCATATCTTCGTATGGTTTTAATGCACGATGTAACATCATACCATAACCGTCGACGTTACCACCTGCACCACTGCCAAATGGGAACATTGAAACGCCCGATTTAGCTAAAGTGTTATACAAGCTACGTTCACGATTATTAGCACTCCAGTGAGCGGCACTCAATCGACGATAGGAGCGTTCATCAAGGTATTTACGACCGAATTCAAACATCTCACCTTGCATCGCGGTTGTGGCTGCAGCTGGAACTTTGCCGTTTGCAATGTCTTTATTGAGATCACTACCATCAAATACATTTAATTGATATAGATCCGCACCATCTACGCCAGAGCTTACCAAATCTGCTAAGTCTTGTTCCCAAACCTCCATAGTTTGATCAGGCAAACCATAGATCAAGTCAATAACAACAGAGCATTGACCATAAGCTTTCAAGGCAGATAAACGTTCTAATACGGTTTCTTTCGTATCTAAACGTCCTACCATTTGACGTACTTCTGTATTGAAAGATTGTACACCAATGGACATACGGTTAACACCGTTTGCCATCCAAACTTCAAGATTTTCAGGAATTAAATCGTGAATACGACCTTCTAAGGTAAGTTCGTAATCATTTGCCAATGGCAAGTACGCTTTAATTGCTTTGAGCAGTCTTTCAGAGTTTGTAGGAGATAAAGATGTTGGTGTGCCACCGCCGATAAACAAGGCATGGATTAAGCCATCTTTTAATCTCGGACGCTCACTAGCGAGCTTTAATTCACTGATAAGACCATCAATATATTGGTCTTCAACACTTTGACTCGTACCGTTTTGGAAGAATCCACAATATGTGCATTTTGTCTTACAAAACGGAATATGAATGTAAGCGCATTGCATTTCGCCCTTTTTAGGAGCCCCATTCATTAATGTATCCCAAACGGTTTGCGTTTCTTTTGGAGAAACGAGCGTACCATTGAGACCTGCATGAACAACACGTTTATGAGGAAATGCACCACTCATCGGATTATCGCATTCTAAACCTAGTTGTAGATTGCGTTGTTTCTCCGGAATGGACTCAAAGAAACTTGCTAAACTCATACTCCAATCCCCTTTCAGAAATTAGGCTTGCAACTTTGCAAGTACAGATTTTGTGAATTCTTTTGCATTTGCAAAGTCTTGTTCGTCTGGATGAGTTTCTGCAGCTTTATGTAACGCATCGCGTTCTGGGCTTTGACCATGTGCAGATCCAGGTGGGAACATTTTATACATCATTTCGATTACTTTAGGATCGATTTTACCTTGGCATACAAACCCATCTACAAGGGATTCTTTGTTTTGCAACAATGTAGATGCTTTATCGATACTTTCACGAGCGTGATCAGAATCAGCATACATACCCAACGTAGCAAAGAATACGATGTTAGGATTTGTCAAAGTTTCAATCAACTTAGCCGCTTCTTTGTTAGCTGTACCGCGGTCTACCCAGAAACCTACGAACACAGTATCATAATCAGCTAAATTTTCAGGTGCATCTTTTACAGGAACGCAAGGTGTACCTTCAGGCATAACGGAAGCCATTGCTTCCGCCACACTTTTAGTATTTCCCGTAAGGGAAGAATATAAAATAATAGATTTCATATTTATCTCCTTTATTACTTAGATATATTTATTCTTCTTCATCTTCGCCATCGGCCTGTACTACAAAGTGTACAGGAACTTCTACTGGTTGTATATCCCCTGTTTCATTTGGATACGGAGTCGCTCGTCGCACTGCATCAAGGGCAGCTTCTACAAATATCTCATCCCCACCACTAGTTGGATATACATCTATTAAATTACCATTAGTATCTAATTTAGCCATTACATTAATTGTAACATCTACGTTCATTTTACGTTTAATAGCCGCATAAGGAATTTGTTTTTGGCTATCTACAGCTGCATAAAACCCCTCTACATTGAACGCTGCTTTACCTGTACCATGACCATCACCTTCACCAGTACCATCACCTGTACCAGTACCATGGCCTCTACCATCACCAACTCCAGTGCCTTCACCGGTACCATGACCACCGCCAGATCCGCCACCAGATCCAGGGCCGGTGCCACCAACAGCGGAATTATCACCGGATGTATTGCCTTTATTTTCGCTTGCTTTAGCTGCCACATCTACTGCATCAGGGATATCTGTTGCTGTAGATGGTTCAACATTTGCTACAACAGCCTTTGTTCTTGCCGCTACTTCATCTGCTGACAATGGTTTTGGGAACAGATCGGCTCTGTTACCTCCGCCACCACCAGCATGTCCACTGCCACCATCATCGAGCACACTTTGTGTGAGATCGATTTCATAGGTATCCATTTCTTGAATGGCTGGAACCACTACAAAAAAGATTACAGCAATAAAGAGAGCAATAAGATGAACTACGGCGGATATAATGGCTGCTTTTTTCCATGATATGCCTAGTCCCATAGTTATCCTTTCTGTTCAGCTGCAATAGCTAAGCGTTTAACGCCAGATTGTTTTAACATGTCCATAATCGCTACTACTTGACCATGAGCCGCTCGTTTATCGGCTTGTAAGATAACACTAGCATTAGGGTTTTCTTGGATACGTTGTTTTACCATTGCCTCAGCATCGTCAATGCTCATTGGCTTGTTATCAATCGTAATATGACCCTCCGCATCTAATGTTAAAACCACTGGTAATTGAGCTGGTGCAGAAGCACTAGTAGCCTGTGGTAATTGTACAGACAAGGCTTTTTGAGCCACTGTTTGCAAGCTGTTCATCATGAAGAATACCAACAAGAAGAAAATGATATCAATCATTGGAATGATCATGAATTCCGGCTTAGTTTTCATACGAAAGCTTTGCAAGTTCATAATTATTTCCACCCTTCTCGTTTAGCTGTAACTATATTTACACACATATTTTCAATTTGATTAATAATGGAATCCAAACGATGACTAAAAATTGTGTAAACGATAAATGCCATAATAGCTACACACAAACCAGATGCTGTAGCGATAAGAGCCTCACCTACACCACCAGTAATGGCAGATGCACCCGCTCCAGAGTCAAGGATACTGAAAGAACCAATCATACCTGTTACTGTACCAAGCAAACCCAATAGTGGAGAAATCGTAACTGTTGCACTTAAGTAGTCCATATATTTACGGAAACCAACTGCATCAACCCCCATTTGATCAGCAAAAGCGGTCTTCATTGCTTCTTCGCTAGAATCATTATTTAAACCTGCTTCCGCAATACGACTTGCAATAGAAGGGTTCTCTTTAATTACTTTATCAATTTCATCCCAACGTTGTAATTTTGCGAATTCATTTACGGCATGAGTTACAACAAATGTTTTACCTGCATACTTACGATAGAAGAAAGCACGTTCTGCAGCTATAGCGATAACCATGAAAGACAAGAGTAACAATGGATACATTACATACCCGCCACTATGAAATAAGTGAATGACATAATTTAAATTTTCCATATTAGTAACCTTTCTGCCTGTTTACAGACTGAGCATTAGAACCTATAGGTTCCTTGAATTCTTGTATAATCGCCTAACTTAAAGCTTTCACTACCATATAAAGTATCTCGTTTATTAGTACCCTTCGCATCAAATGTATAGAATGCCTCAAGGAGTAAGTCCTTGCGTGGCACATAACCAGCACCGAATGTAAAGCTACGAATACCATCCAAATAACGATCAGGAACAGCGCCTGTACCATTGCCACCAAAGAATGAGCCATGTTGGAAGTATTTATAATCAATGAACGCATTCCATGATTTTGGAACATCTAAATCTGCACGGCCAATATCGAGACGAGCCATCCAGAAATGTGGTGTCCCACCCATTTGGTGACCTTTAATCGCAAAGTCTGCCGTACCACGTTCATGTTGATATACAGTGTTACCGTTCAAGTAACGACCTAAGTTGGAACGGTTTTGACCATAATCAACAGTAACAACTGCATTAGCACCAAGTTGATACTTAGCACCGATACCAAACACATGAGCTACATTGGAGAAGCTGTATTCATCATTACTGTTACCATTAGCATTTAAATATGTATGGGTTTTACCGCCAAAGGAACGTAAGTACCAAGCTTGTAAACCAAGACGAGAACCAATTTGCTTCTTATATTGAATAAAGGCTGCCTTATCAATAGCTGGTACAGTATCTTTTTCAAGAACTACACCTTCTGTTCTAATCAAATTACCAATGATCTTACCAATTGCTTCACGTGGCAATTTATTTTCAGATTCCGCATCATGTACAACTTTTTCAAGATTATACATATAGTTAAACAATGCATTAGGCATACCCCAACCATAGTAAGAACCACCTTCGCCATAATCACCAGAGGACATGGTGAAGTTCTTTTTGTAAATGGCATCTTTAGCATCATAATCACTAAATACGTATTTACCACTATCGTATTTGTAAGTCTTTGCACCTAAGAAGCCAGTGAATTCATAATCACTTGACGGTTGACCATAGTAATCATAAGATTTCTTAAATGTACCATCAGCTTGTTTCACCCAAACTTCGTCAAGCCCACTATTGTTATAATTACTCCAGTTATCTTTTGCATTATATTTGGCAATTTCTGTAATCGATTGATTAATCTCAGCTGCATGTTTATCAACATACTCTTTAGGATTTAGCAAGGCTTCTTTATTATCAGAGGATACGATAAGACCTTTTGCCTTTTCTTTCATAGATTCAGGGTACAATGGGGAATTTACGTTATACATAATGTCGCCTGTTTTATACAGTTTTTCCCCTGTTTTCTTATTGGTGATTTCATACATTGCATACCCACCAGATGGGATATCAAGGGAGAATTTAGTCCCTGCCATATCTGTAGGATATGCTTTTGTAAGAATATCTTGTAATCGACCCATAATTTGAGCTTGTTTTTTCTGAGTTTCAGCTAATTTAGCATTAGCCTTTTCAATTTCTTGATCACGGTTCGGATTACTCCATCTTAAGTCTAAGCTTTCTTTATAAGCTTCGTATTCAGCTTGCAAGTCTTTGATCTGTTGATAGAAGTAGAGGCTATCTGTCTTACCTTTGTAGGTGGAGTTATAAATACCAGTTGGACTATCCGGAGCTGCCGGATCTGTTGAGGTCTTCTTCTCACCATCAGAACCGGTTTTAGTAGCACTCTCAATATCATATGGATAATCATCACGATTAATACCAATCAATTCAGCTGCTGTTGGTGGTCTAAAGATAACTTTGTGCACTGCATGAGTATATGCAGAATCAGTGATACCTGTACTATGTTTGAAAGTACCAACACCAATACGAACTTGAGAATCATGGCCATTCCAAACAGCACGAACGCCGTCATAAGATTGACCAAACCAGTAGCCACTAGCACCCATAGACTCAGTTAAACGCCCTACAGATACGTCCCATTTCTTAACGCGTCTTGTAAGATCAACTGTATCAAGTCGTTGATGGTTGAGACCTTTGGAATCAGATTTTGTCCAGCTTGTATCTACTCCACTCATACCACTCATACTGCCAATAACCTTGAGGTTTGTGAACTCATTAAGCCGAGCATCAAAGCCAAGGCGTAAGCGTTGTTCAAAACTATGACGATTAGCATCGTACATATTGGCTTTTGCAGAACCGATGGCAGAATTCGATCTAAATGGAGATTGTGGTCTATTAGAACCATCATGTGCCATCCAACGTGCTCTATAGTCGCCAACCATTGTAATACCACGTTCTTTAGTGGTATCGAAATCAGAACGAATAAAGTCAGTTAAACGAACTACATCAGCTACGTTTTGTACACCAGATTCAGAGTTTACCACTTCACCATTAGCTACATTAGCACCTGTAACATTCGCACCATCTTTAGTTTTCCCGATAGCCGTAGTTTTGCTGCTATCGCCACCACCAAATTTAAGGTTAACACCCATGCGATATACACGCTCTTGAGTAGCACGATCATCATCGCGATGGTTAAAGATATTGTTGATACCGAAATACATCATGGCATTTTTATTGAAACGTTTTTGAATCATTACATTCCAAATGCCAAATGTTTTCTTTTCATACATTTGTTTCTTATATACGCCAGCATCACCAGACAAGATATCTGGCCAGTAGTTACCACCGTTATTAAGAGTATTACTATCAAGCATATTAATATAGTAATCACCCCAGATGGAGCCATTCCAACCGGATTTAGGGTTATCATAAGTAATGCCAATATCAACTTTGTGCATTGGTTTATCCAATAATTGACGTGGCATGGATGGATCGCTTTTGTTGATAGCGTGTAAATATGTATAACCTAATTTACCAGACCAATATTTGCCAAATTTTTGTTGTACTTCCGCTTGCAGCCCTGTAATTTCAGCTTTACCAATATTTTTAAAGCTGTAAATCATATCCGGGGCACGTTGGTATTTCGCATCACCCTTAAGATATGGTGCAAAGTCCATAAAATCACCAGTGAAGTATACAGACATATAGTTCTTAATACGGTTATGGAATACACCTACGCGTGCATAGGTATTTTTATTTTCACCCTCCAAGCTCATGTCGAAATTGACCGATTTTTCTGGTTTCAAATTAGGATTGCCAGCCCAATACCAACCGAGTTTTGCTACCCCAATCCCTACAGGGTTAGAAGCGTACATTTCCCAGTTATACCACAATTCGCCCATACCAGGCTCTGTATAACCGGTACCTACATTGGCTTTAAATCTGCGATGTGTATTACCTTTAACGTTATATGTCATGCCCAAAGACGCAGATACGTTAGAACCAAACAAGCTACTATTATCGAAACGCACAATTGGAGACAATGTTAAATTCTTATTAACTTGCCATGTATCAGAAATGTAAGCGTTTATTTTACGAATCGTACCACTACCAGTAGTCAAGCGTTGATCGCGATTACGGTACTCTTCCAAGAAAGCCTTACCATTTAGCTTAGGTGCTTTCTTACGCATTTCTGGATCGTTAGACTCACCATATTTAAAATAGTCACCTACGATGTTTGCACGATGTGCCGCCATTTCAGGATTTTCCGATTTCAATCGATTTTCCAAAGCATAATATCGCTTCTTAAATTCATCCGTTACGGGTTGATTATTCGGCGATGTGCTTGACCATTCACTAAGTCTGCTTTCCGATAAACCATAATTCACATAATCATCGTACGTAATGCCCGGCTTTTGTGCCTTTGTTTCAGCCCCATAGTATTCATAATCCATATCCCATTGCGGCATGCCGCCACCGGAATTAATGAATTTATAGTCATGGATGTGAGAGTAAACTTTAATACTATTATCGCCTTTACGTCGCACAAGACGATCAAGCTTATCCACAAGCAAGCTCTTATCGTAATCCCATGGATCAATGTACATCGTACTTGTATTAGGAGAGCTCTTCAAACGGCTACCAGAACCTTCTTCACGAGCATAGCTAACACCATAGCTGAGCAAATGATTTTTATTGACTTGCGTATTAGCATTTACTCGAATATCTAATTGACGATGATCGATGTTATCGATATAACGCAACTCATTAGAGCCTTCATAAGCGGAACGACCTGTATAGTTAATGAGCGCTACGTCATTTTCTTTAATACGAGAGTAATTAGTTTCTACAGTCCAGTCACTCTTTCCAGCTCTAGAGGACCATTGCAGGTTAGCTGTATTACGATCTGCCGTACGTTTAAAGTGTTGCTGTGGCTCTAAATCGGAGTCGGAGTGCTTAACATCACGCACAAGATCTTCCGTGTAACGATTAAGTCGCAATTCTACCTTATTTTTATCATTTGCCTCGTAGGTCGCTACAAGACCGATATCTGCCGCATCACCATAGTAACGAAGTACATTTGGCTTAAAGTTATGTTTTGCATAGTCAAAGGCCATCCCAGAGGCACGACGTTTAACAGATGCTAGAACAGGCATAAGATCTCGTTTACTACCTGATAAACCAACCTTTAACTTGCCCATTTGACCAGAATCGGCACGAATGAAGAAGTTTTGGAATGGAAACACATCGCCATCGCTCTTGCGACGCATGCCTTCAGCATTAAATTGTACAGATGGTTTCTTTTGTGCTTTTTTAGTGATGATATTAACCACACCACCTATAGCATCGGAGCCGTATTTAGCACTGGCCGCACCTTGAATAACTTCAATTCTCTCTACGTTCTCTGTACCGATACGCTGTACTTCGTCTGCTGCACCTGAGTACTTATCGAAATCACCTAGCACTGGTTGACCATCTACGAGGATGAGAGTGTGACGAGCTTCTGCACCGCGAATGGATACGCCCACACGCCCCATAGCATCTACCGTTCTAGATACACCTGTTTGCGTAAAAATAATGTCTTCGACGGACTTCGCCTGTTTCTTTTCAATTTCTTTCTTAGTAATGATTTGCACTTGCTGTGAGTTCAGTTTTGCTTCTTCTTCTGCCCACGTACCTTTCACATGAACAACATCTGTAGTGACAGTCGCATTATCCGCCCAAACCACTAAAGGCGCGCTAAGCCACAAGGCAACTGCACTAGACAAAATTATGGTACGCTTTGTATGTCCCCACCGGGTCATTGTGCCCTCCTAAATTTCTAACTAAACATATGACTTGTATCTCCCACACAAAATTAAAAAGATACACTTCACCAACATATAATGACATTGAATATCATTCACATTTTAATGTTAGCAAAGTGTATCTTGCATATCTACTCCGAATAGACCAAAAATATACGTTTTGGACAAATCGGACATAAATTTTTAGAATTTATACGTCATTTGGAAACGAGTATAATTCCCAAGTTTGAAGTTTTCAGATCCATATAAGGTATCTCGTTTATTAATCCCTTTTGCATCAAATGTATAGAATGCTTGTAAAAGAAGATCTTTAGTTGGCACATAGCCACCACCAAAGGTAAAGCTCTTAATACCATCTAAGTAACGGTCAGGTACAGCCTCCGTACCATTGCCGCCGAAGAAGGAACCATGAGCAAAGTACTTATAATCCACATAGGCATTCCAAGAACCAGGTTTATTCATATCGGCACGACCAACATCAAAGCGCAATGCCCAGAAATGAGGTACACCACCTACGTCACGGCCCTTGATATCGAATTGAGAGGATCCAACCTTATGGTCATAATGAGTATTACCATTCATAAAGCGACCAAAGTCACTACGATTTTGGCCATAATCGAAGGAAATACTTACATTATGATTTAATTGATACTTAGCCCCAATGCCGAAAACATTAGCTATATTGTTGAATTCATGCGCTTCTGTAGCATTACCATTCGCCGTATAGAAGCGATAGTCACTACCGCCAAAGGAGCGTAAGTACCACGCAGCTAAGCCAAGTCGAGGTGTTACCATATGTTTAACTTGAACATAGGTAGCCTTTTCAATTGGTGGAATTGTATCCCGCTCCAATACGACACCTATTGAAGGAATAACAGCACCTGTATATTTGCCTAGCGCCTCTCTCGGCAAACGACTGTTGCCGTCCGCTTTTTCAAGCATTCGGGCCAAGCTATTAAAGTACGAAGCTATCATAGAAGGATAATAGGCACTTCCTTTTACGTTAATAAGACCAGACGTGCCGGAGTCGTTAATATCAACGACATTCGCCTTATAAATAGACTTGTCCAGCCCATCAAAGGCATTATCTTCAAATTTCATCGTATACGGATTATTGCCGAAGCTATAGGTTGCTATATCTTTCGCCTTGGCACGATACGCCTCCACGATAGCCGCCTTATTCTGATTGTACCAATTTGAAATAAACGTTTTTCCGCCATTGGAAAGAACAGTGGTATCACTCAACTTCATTTCAAACAATGGGTTTTTCTTATCAAGCCCAATCGTTCCCGGTGCTATTTTCTGAGTGAAAGTACGTTCGTCTTCATACCATTGTTCATCATCTTCATCATAGTATCGCGATTTATAAGAATACGTTACTGACACATCCGGCATCTTAATCGATACAGTCTGTTTAGCCGCATCCGCACCATAAGCTTTCACCGCGATTTCCTGCATCCGGCGCAACACATCAAACTGCGCAGCTCGCAACGGTTCCCGTTCTTTCGCCACACGAGCTTCCACATCCGGCAAAGATGCTTCCAACTTTGCCAACTCCGCTTTTAATGGAGCCAATTGATCCGCGGACATGCCGTCAATAAATTCTTTAGACCAGATATCGGAAGTCATATCGTCGATTTTCTTCTTTAATGTACCTACCTCCGCATCTAAGATGCCTTCCTTATCGCGCAAGGCTTTTAATTGCTGGTAGAAATTAATAGTATTCCCTGCGTTTGGTACGATGAGTTCCTTATTGGCACCGTCCGAATCCATAGTAACACCTAAGAATTCCTCCACCGTTGGAACCCGTTTAAAATGCGTATAAATAGCATGAGTATAAGCACTGTCGCTAATTCCCGTACTATGTTTAAAGGTCCCTACACCGATACGGACTTGAGTATTCTTATTCGTCCAAACACTACGAAGGCCGTCATATTCTTTATTAAACCAATAACCTGTAACCCCCATAGATTCAGTAATACGACCAACACTATGATCCCATTTAGAACCGTGATGTGTTACATCTAGTTCTTCGAGACGTTGATGATTAAAACCTTTAGAGCCTTCTGTTTCATGACTGCTATCTACACCAGCTTGGCCAGAAGCACTACCCACAACACGTACATTCGTATTATCGTTAATACGAGCATCGACACCGACACGTATACGTTGATTCAAGCCATGTTCCTTGCGGTCCGCCAGATTCTTCGCGGCCTCGTCGGATACGTAACTTGTAGTCGTCACCCGCGTAGCAGGACGATCGGATCCAAGATGACTGTCATTACGTACACGATAATCACCTACAAGTTCCATACCTCGTTTTCTGTCTGTATCGAAAGGACGCGTAATAAAATCCTGCAGCATAACCGGAGGTAACGATTCAAACTGCTCCTTCGTAAGTTTCGTTTTACTTTCACTTGAACCGAAACCGAATTTCATATTTAATCCGATACGATATACTCGAGCCGATAAAGCCCGATCATCATCACGATGATTAAAGAGATTATCAATACCGAAATAGATTCGCGAATCCTTATCAATCTTCTTTTGAATCATCAAATTCCATATGCCGTAAGTTTTATGTTCATACATATCGGCGGTTTTTCTATTATTCAAATTATATCTGATAACGGAACGATCGGAATTATTAGGATCAATATAAGATACCATATAATTACCGCCACCAGACAAGGAGTTACTATCCAGCATATGAATATAATAATCGCCCCACAGACTACCGCTCCATCCGCTAGCCTTATCCTCAAAATCCACACCGATATCCACTTTATGACGAGGTTTATCCAGTAATTCACGAGGCATATCTTTATCGCTCTTATTAAGCGCTCGTAAATACGTATATCCCAAACGTGCCTTCCAGTGCTTATTCAAAGTTTGTTTGACTTCAAATTGAAGTCCCGTAATTTGGGCCTTGCCGATATTACGGAAACTGTAAATCATATCTGGTGCATGAGCAAATTTCGCCGCTCCATATGTGGTAGATTCATCATACTGAGGATAAAAATCCATCAAATATCCCGTATTGTAAATCGACATATAATTTCGAATATTATTATGGAATACGGTTACTTTACCATAGGTATTTTTATTTTCCCCTTCCAAAGAGAGGTCGAAATTCATGGATTTCTCTGGTTTAAGGTTCGGATTTCCGACCCAATACCAACCTAATCGGGCTTCACCGCCACCGATTGTGGCATTTGTAATATTCGGACCATACATTTCCCAGTTATAATACAGCTCGCCCATACCAGGTTCCGTATAACTGGTACCCACATTAGCCTTTAATCTGCGGTGTACATTTCCATGTACATTATGAGTCATGCCGAAATTAAACGACCAGTTGGAGCCAAATAAATCACTATGATCCAGTCTTATAATTGGTGATAAGGTAGTATTTTTATTAACCTGCCACGTATCCTGAATAAAGAAATTCTGTTTCTTGATCTCCGCACGTCCTGCGGTCTGTTGATTAACGCGTTTTAAATACTCTTCTTTAAAATAAGCTCCGTTTAATTTCAACTTCGTAGAATCAAAATCCGGTACGGCGCCATAGTAAAAGCTCGGTAAATATGCATCATAAAGTGCTGGATAATACTTACCGTTTTCATCTTTTCGGCCCTCCTTATTAAAATGATAGTCTTCAATAAATTCTTTATTCTCCGCTAATAAACGTTTAGCAAACTGCTGATATCGCGCATAAGCTTCAGGATTCCGTTTTTTCAGCGTACGCTCCGTCACGGGGCCGTCCACAAGCCCCATTGCGGCCGCTGAATCAATTCCCGCTTGAGGATCCAAATATTGAAGATATTCTTCGTAAGTAAATTCCGGCAATGTATTTGGCTTGCTTTTATCTCCGTTATACCATTCTTTCTCCTTATTCCACTGCTCTACACCGGCCT
Source organism: uncultured Veillonella sp. (assembly GCF_963551295.1). Taxonomy (NCBI): domain Bacteria; kingdom Bacillati; phylum Bacillota; class Negativicutes; order Veillonellales; family Veillonellaceae; genus Veillonella; species uncultured Veillonella sp. The sequence continues at coordinate 8,353 of NZ_CAUVFT010000022.1, read as the reverse complement.
CGTTTTTTCTGAAAGAATGGTCATAAATTGTGGATGAAGGAACACCGTTTTTTACCGCCAGACTTTTATCGTAATCCCAGGGATCGATATGCCGTTTATAAGTATGAGGCGCATTTTTTAGTCTGCTACCTTCGCCTGTCTCCCGTATAAACCCCATGCCATAAGACAAGAGATGTTTCTTATTGACTTGTGTATCAGCCCCGAGTGTTATGCTCCATTGACGATGATCTACATTATCCACATAGTTTAAAGTATTTTTTCCTTCATAGGTACTGTTCCCATAGTCACTAGTTAATGTTACATCATCTTCTTTGGTCCGCGTATAATTCAGTTCCGCTTTCCACGAACTCTTATTGTCCTGACCAGTATACGTCAAATTAAGATTATTCCTATCTAAATCCCGTTTGTAATGAACCTGAGGTTCCAAATAGGAAGTACTGCGCTTTACATATCGTTCCAAGTCTTCATTATACCTATCAATACGGACTCCCAAAGACTGTTTATCATTAATATCATACGTAGCGGCCAAACCTATATTGGAATTTGTACCGTAATATCGTAGGGAATTCTTTAAAAACCCGTGGTCTTCATCATTGGTCATAGCGCTGATACGACGCCGCTCGCTAGCATAAATAGGCATAATATCACGTTTACTACCGTGAATATTAACTTTTAACTTACCTAATGAGCCAGAATCAGCGCGCATAAAGAAATTGGAAAACGGTACGATATCACCGTCGCCTTTAGTTCTACGACCTTCCGCATTAAACTGAAGGCCAGCTGTCTTACGCGGTTTATTGGTAATAACATTGATAACACCACCGATGGCGTCGGATCCGTATTTAGCACTGGCTGCACCTTGAATAATTTCTATACGTTCCACATTTTCTGTACCGAGACGCTGTAATTCATCACCGGCGCCTTGATATTTGGCAAGGTCGCCCATCACAGGCTGTCCATCCACAAGAATCAAGGTATGACGCGGATCCGCACCACGGATAGATACACCGACGCGCCCCATCGAATCAACGGTTCTGGATACACCAGTTTCGGAAAATACAATATCTTCTACGGATTTTGCCTGCTTTTTGACAATATCCTTCTTCGTAATAATCGTCGTCTGTTGAGACTCTTGTTTTGCCTGCTCTTCAGCCCATGTACCGCGAACATAAACCACATCGGTTGTTACAGTCGCATTATCCGCCATAACTACCGGCATTTGCAACCAGCACGCTACTGCGCAGGATAGTATAACATATCTCCTTGCTCGCACCCAACTCCTATTCATTAAATTTCCTCCAAACATATATTTAACCATGCATATAAAAATACACTTTACCACCACAATCAAATGACATTGAAAATCATTTACAGATTCAATGGTAGCAAAGTGTATTATACATATCTACTCCGAATGGACCAAAAACATACGATTCGGACAATATTTAATTTTCATAGACTATCAAACCTAGCCTAAAGCACAAAATTTCTATCTAGAATAATATAAGATCCAAATTATTTAAACCTTACGATAAGCACTTGGCGTTACACCAGTAGCCGCTTTAAATGCACCCGTAAACTTACTACCATTCTCATACCCTACCGCATTAGCGATTTCTAAAATAGACTGATCTGAGTCTTGAAGCAATCTCTTCGCCGCATTAATACGACATTCTTTTAGATATTGATGTATGGTTGTACCAAATACACCTTTAAAGCAACGTTTCAACGTCGACGTAGGAATGTCAAACTGCGCGGATAAAGAGTCAATAGTAATACGCTTCATATACTGTGTCGATACATATTCACATACAGCTTTTACAATATCGACTTGCTGCTTTCTATAGGTATTCCTTTTTTCATTATTAGCTGTAGATATAACAGATAACAATAAAAAGATTTCAATCACTTTTAATTTAAAATAGTGCTCCTTTATTTGATCTGGTACATTATATAAACTGGAAAAAATGTGACGAACAGTTTCCGTTTCTTCCATCATCATACCAAAATCAGAATGCTCACAAAACCGATTTGCCAGCTCAGTCAAATCAATTCGAGAATCACTAACAAGTGCATCTAATACGGGTTGTGCCTTTTCAACATCTACTAATAATACAATTCCTTTAAATAATTTTGTAGGGAAGTAATTTTCATGTTGGTAAGCGGAGCGTGTATGCCACCCTAACGACATATCCCCTGGGCCCATATATAAATACTCACCAGATGTGAACTTGCACTCAATGCGCCCTTCTTCACAGTGATTTATAGCAAACGTCTTGGTATGTGATTTAGCATAAAATTGAATCGTCTCTTGCTTCACATCTAAGAACATCAAATCGATACCGTCAAATATCGTATGTCTTGACATAGATGTTCCAGCATGTGAAACCGCATGATTATGTGGATTCATACTATCACCATATACACAAATACTATAAACATAAACGTTAATATTATATTATAGTATACTTATTGATAGTCATTGTCAACTTCCAATTAATAATAATTCATTTTAGATTTAAAAATACAAGCTAGTTCGTTTTAGTAATATAAAACAATTAAGATCTTCGTTGAGAGTTATTCTAGTGTACTATAAAATAAGCCTCATGAATTAAACTACAACAATTTAATTCATGAGGCTATATTCAAAACTAAGGATATAAGTTCCTATTTTTTTGTTTTAATAATAAAAGCTAATGCTATGACATGCGCTACCCATATAATGCCCATAACCATTAGAGCAATAGGCATATCTTGACTAAAATAAGCACCAACCGCCATTATGGCACTAACGGATACGAGAATGGACAACTTTGCCCGCAAGGTCAACGCTTTATCGCGTTCATAAGCAGCAACAGTCTTTTGATATAAACTAGATTCCAAAAACATTTTATGGAATCGTTCAGACCCTCGAGCTAAACAAAATAAAGTTAGCATATAAAAAGGAACTGTTGGCAATAGTGGTAACACGATACCTGCTGTACCAAGGCAAAAACTTATTGCACCAATAGTCAGGAATACATATCGTATTACAACATTACTATGTTGCTCAGTTGTCTTCATTAATCCTCTTCTACATAATTAATAACTTTACTTTTTGTTTTAATAAAGTTAGGAATAATAAGTACTAAAGCAGCAATAGCTACAATGCCATAAATACCAGCCATACCTACCCATTCATATGCATTACCTAATACAAGACCCATTACTGCAAAGTCTGCATCACCAAAGGTTGTATTTTGGAATCCTAATTGACCAAGAACTGGCAACGCCAAAGCTGGCAAGAATGTAATAGCCAAACCATTTAGGAAAGCACCTACCGCTGCGCCACGACGACCACCAGTAGCATTACCATAAATACCTGCTGTAGCACCACAGAAGAAGTGTGGCACAAGACCAGGAATGATTAATACGCCACCTACAGCACCAAGGATAAGCATACCGATGATACCACCGATGAAGGAACTAAGGAAGCCTAATACAACCGCAGTTGGAGCATAGGTGAAGAATACGGCACAGTCTACAGCTGGAATTGCATTAGGAATAATTTTTGTGGCAATTCCTTGGAATGCAGGGATTAAATCACCTAAGATCATACGCACACCTGAGTATACGATTGTTACACCAACAGCAAAATTCATAGCACTCATAACAGCGTATAAATATGGGCTCATATCACCTGATAAAGTAGCGACAAATTCGGAACCTGCTGCAAATGCCGCAATTAGGTAAAATACGATCATAGTTAATGCTGTAGATAATGTTGAGTCTCGTAAGAAACCCCATTTTTCTGGAATCTCAATATCTTCTGTGCTATCTTCAGCTTTCCCAACATATTTAGCAACCCAAGCCGATAAATAGTAGCCTAAACTACCGAAATGACCAATGGCAATTTCATCACCATCTGTCACTTTGGATGTATAACTTTGACCAATAGCTGGAGAAATGGCAGACCAAGCACCCATTAAGAAACCACCCACAAGAATGAGCTCCATACCGGCCAAACCTGCTGTACCAAGTACGGCAGACATAAGACAGGCCATAAACAAGCTGTGATGACCAGTTAAGAACACATATTTGAACTTGGTGAAACGAGCAATACATAAGTTCATCAATAAGCCTACTACGAGAATAGACATCGTTTCAACGCCAAGTACCTTTTGTGCAACAGCTACGATAGCTTCATTATTTGGCACTACACCAGTAATATGAAATCCATGTTCAATCATTTTCCCCAATGGGTCAAGATTGCTAACGATAACACCCGCACCTGCAGCTAACATTAAATACCCAAGAATAGGTTTTAATGTGCCCGTCATTATTTTATGAAACGGACGTTTCAAAGCGATTAGGCCTATACATGACATAATACCAATCAAAAGTGCTGGTTGAGACAGCACATCACGCAAGAACTCTAATACCATTTCCATGGCACTACCTCCTATATATAATTGTTACATATTATTGAGCGGCTTGTTTTAATGCTTCAAGAACATCTTCTGTAATCTTCTTTTTATTAATATAGCTACGAACAATAGCAACATTTTTATCGTCAAATTGTTCAGCCAACTCTTTTACAGTTACGATGAGGTCTGCCTTACGACCTTGAGCCGCGTTAAAATCGATAGATTCAACTTGTGCATCGATACCATTTTCAGCACAAATTTCTTCAATTTTCATTTTTAACATCAAGCTAGAACCGATACCATTACCACATACAGTTAATACAGAAATCATACTTGCCTCCTTCTAAACGTATTATTGCTCGTCTAAATGTTCTGCCAAGAATGCTTGTACGTCGTCAATACTTTCAAAGTCAACGGCCGCATCTAAGAATTCTTCATCCTCAAATAATGTAGCAATATCTGTTAACAATTGAATATGCTCATCTTTATTGGGAGCACATAAGAATAATGCGACAGATACTGGGTCATTATCAGGACTGCCAAAATTCAATGGTTTTTCCAATGTCACTAAAGCTGTCCCTACACGCTTAGCACCATGTTCTGGGCGCGCATGTGGCATAGCAAGACCGGGAGCCAATACGATATATGGACCCATTTCACGAACTACTTCAACCATAGCCTCTGTATAAGATGGATCCGTAAAGCCCGCATCAACCATCAGTTGACCACCATGACGAATCACATCTTCCCACGTTTCGGCGGGATAATGAAAGGATACATTATCCTCAGATAATAAATCTTGTATCAAACTAACACCTCCTAAACATACTACTGTACATATAATTCTATTATAGCTATTCTAATAAATTTTTCATATATCAAAATAACAATGAACTCATAAAAATGAATAAAGCTAACATATGATTTTGCTATTTATAATTTAATGAATCTTCACACTTATAATACCTATACAGGTATTAATATTGTATATATATTGAAAGTTCTCTATACTTAGATAAGACTTAGACTACCTAAATAAAATAAGGAGATTTTATGCAGACTTCGGTAAAAGTATTTGTACTATGTCTAATCCTCTGTATTTCATTAGTAACAGCTTTACAGTTTGGAGCTAAATTCGTTTCTCTAGACCAAATTATTTCGGCTCTTATATCTATGATCGATGCGAATACTAAAGCATCTATGACTGATACAATTATTACAGATATCCGCTTACCACGACTTATTTACTCTGTTCTAACAGGTATAGGTCTATCGCTTGTGGGTCTATTAATGCAAACGGTCACGCGCAATGCCCTTGCAGATCCCTATGTATTAGGTGTTTCTTCTGGTGCAAGCACAGGTGCCGTTTTCGCTATTATCATGGGTGGGCTTCCATTCTTAGGGCAATACAATACACCTATTTTTGCGGCTCTAGGCGCAGCACTTTCAATTATATTAGTACTACTATGTGTTGGTAAAAGTAACAGTCCAGTAAAGCTTATCCTCATAGGCATGGGCATGACCGGTGTATTTTCAGCCTTAACGATGATGATCATTTACGGAGCAAAACACGAAGCACAAGTACGAAGTGCCATGTTCTGGCTACTTGGTAGCTTTGCAGGCATACAATGGGGCGATTTACCATTAACAGCAATTATTGTAACCTTGTTTATGCTATATATCTATATGTTCAACCAAGATCTTGATGTGTTGCTACTCGGTAATCATGAAGCAGCACAAATGGGCCTTTCCGTTAAGCAGTTACAATTAAGCATCGTTATCATATCCTCTATTGTGATTGCCACACTAGTATCAAAGGTTGGTGTAGTTGGCTTTATCGGTCTTATCATCCCTCACCTCGCTCGGATTGTAGGCGGACCTAAGCATAAATACACATTACTATTCAGTGCACTCATCGGTAGCATCGTTATGATTTGGTCAGACGTATTATCGAGAGCACTCTACAGTCCAGAAGAAATCCCTATTGGTGTACTTACATCCTTATTGGGGGCTCCTCTCTTCATTTGGATTATCATGAATCGTTATAAACACAATGGTTAGTGTATATCATATCTATAGGAGATACTATGTATCAAATTAATCAGCTGTCTTTTTCTTATGAAACAAAAGAAGTGTTAAAGAATATTTCTGTAACATTTCCTACCAATAAAATAACAGCCATAATTGGACCGAATGGATGTGGTAAGTCTACCCTACTTAGCCATCTATATCGACTTCATCCAACAAAAAACAAAATCACATTAAACGGAAAACCTTTAGAGTCTTATAAAGGTCGCGAATTTGCTCAATTGGTAGCAGTCTTAACACAATCTAGAGACGCTATGATTGATGATTTTCTCGTAAAAGATATCGTTCTTATGGGACGGTATCCGTACAAACAACACTTTGGCACCTATAGTTCTGAGGATGTTAAAATTGCAGAGCATTATATGAATGAAGTAGGAATCACCCATTTAGCAAATGAAGAAATTCATCATTTATCAGGTGGTGAGAAGCAACGCGTATTTATTGCTAAAGCCTTAACCCAGAAACCTCAAATACTCCTTTTAGATGAACCTACTAATCATTTAGATATGAAGTATAAAGTGGCACTAATGAAACAATTACGTGCTTTTAAAGGCACTACAATCGTAGTCCTTCACGACTTAAATCTAGCGGCTCAATATTGCGATCATATAGTCATCATGAACAATGGAACTATCCTAAAAGAAGATTCCCCTACCGAGGTGCTCACACCTGAAATTCTTGAACCAATTTTTGAAGTTTCTTTCAAAACCGCTTGGGATGAAGGGCGCTATCATTTATATTATTAATTAGTAAAGAAAGGACTTACTATGTTTCAAAAATTAAGAAAATCAAAAAAATTATTATTAATTGCTATGGCATGCGCAACCTTTGCTATTGCGGGCTGTGGTTCTGACACAACTAAGAACACAGCTGACAATGGCAATGCAGTAACGTGGAGTGAAACATTTGATGGTACAAAAACAGACTTTGCCGTAAAATCCGCTCCTACTCATGCAGTATCCATGTCCCAAGCAACGACGGAAATGATGTTACAATTAGGCCTTGAAGACAAAATGGCTGGGACAGCTTTCAAAGAAGAAGAAATCTATCCACCTCTACAAGCTGCCTATGACAAGGTAAAAGTATTATCTGACAAATGGCCTTCCTACGAAGTATTCATGTCCGTAAAGCCCGACTTCGCAACAGGCTGGCCTGATTCCTTCAGTAAACGCGCCATTCCTGCTGACAAAATGATTTCCCAAAAGGTAAATATTTGGCTTCCTGAATCCATGTTATCTACTAAAGCTGACCTAGAAACCAACTTTAGCGACATGATTAAATTGGGTGAGATTTTTGGCGTAAAACCTAAAGCTGAAGAATGGGTTGCTGACCAACGAAAAACCTTGGCAGCTATCCAGAATAAACTAAAAGACTTACCTCGTAAACGCGTTTTTATTTATGACTCTGAAGACGGTCAACCATTCACAGCATTCGAAGGTTATACTACTAACATCTTAAAACTTATCGGTGCTGATAATGTAATGAGCGGCTTAGGCGTTGATAAAACATGGGCTAAAGGTTCTTGGGAAACAGTAATTGCGCAAAACCCTGACTATATTATTATCGCTGACTATGGCAATTCTATTCGCAACGATGATGATTTCCAACAAAAAATTGAAAAGATCAAGGCTAACCCTCAACTTCAAGATATCACAGCCGTTAAAGAAGGTCACTTCATTCGTGTAAAACTTTCTGAAATCACTCCTGGGGTACGTACCGTTGATGCTCTAAAACGTTTAGCTGAAGAAATTCACGGCATCAAAGTAGACTAATTTAATATAACAAAATATAGAGTAATATATAATATGTATTATGTAATATGTATTATGTATTTTATATTATATATAACTAAGTAGGTC